>JAEWSK010000144.1 GCA_023398345.1 Armatimonadota bacterium
ACGACGATGAACTGTATTCAGAAAACGCTTGCAGTAAACCCGGACGGCTCTGCCAAGATAAAGGTGGCTTACGACGATGTAAAAATAAGCGGACTGCCTGATGCTGCAAAGAATTCCACAAATAAAAAAACCAATGCTTTAACCGGACAGTCGATCACTGCCACGATGTCAAAGCGCGGCCAAATGCTGTCAGTCGATGGCATGGATAAGCTTATGGCGGCCTCCGGTGTTCAAAATATGGACATGAGCAAATTTTTAAATGCGGCGTCCAATCAGGCATTGCTTCCTGATGGCCCAGTGGATATAGGACAGTCATGGACACAGGATGTGGCGCTGCCGTTTGGCGAAAGCAAAATGAATGTCATATCTACACTCGAAAGCACAGATCAGCAGATATGGGGTCTCAATGCGGCAAAAGTAAATCAAACATTCAACGGCTCATTTGACATCGGCGCGATCATGAATGCTGTGATGGGCAGCATTAACATGGGTGCAAAAGCATCGCCTGATCTGTCGTCATTTTCTGGAACTGCGAATTTGACCGGCGATATGGGATTTCTTTTTGCGCCGTCTATTGGAAAGCTCCTAAAAGGCGAAGGGGACATGCAAATGAAGATGGCAATGAACATGCCCGCCGAAGCAGTCAAAAATGGCGCGCCTACCTCGATAGAGATGAATATGAACATGCGCATAAATATTACGCGATATAAGTAAGATTTACAGTTCTCGGCGGCCCTTACTGGGCCGCCGAGGACATAGTTTACTTTACTCCGAGCTTTGAAAGCTCTCCACGAATCGTTGATTCTGTGACTTTTCCGGCATAGCGAGCCTTGACTATATTTCCCTTACCAATCTCAAACACCATTGGAATTCCCGTAATGCTGTAGGAACCAAGCAGATTGCTCTTTGATCCCGCTACTGCAATTGGAAAACTAATGTGGTTGCTTTCCACAAACTTTCTGGCAGTCGCTGTGCTGTCGTCCAGACTCACCCCAATAAAATTCGCCCCTTTGGGATGAAGGTCTTTGTAGATTTTTTCAACAATAGGCAATTCTGTCCTGCAGTGCGGACACCATGTTGCCCAAAACACTAAAATCGTCGGCTTATCTTTAAGCTCCTTAAGACTTATAGCCTTGCCTTCGATGGTAGCGAGATTGAAATCCGGCGCCTTGGAGCCAACTTGCACTTCCGCCAACACCGGCGCAAAGGCTATAATCAACCCAACAGCGCCGATCACGATCAATACAATTATCGCTAATCTCTTATGCGGCATCAATTTCCCCCTCATCGATAAATGACTCTTTATTTTTGATACCCACTGAAGCTGTGTAAAAATTGCAGGCAAGGGTTAAGCTAATATGTAATATCTTCTGTGCGGTATACCGACACATCGTCCGGTGTGCATATTCCAACAACGCGCGCATATGATCCGACCGGCGGAGGGGTGACGAAATTGTGGCAGGCGACTGTAATGCCGTTATCTGTGCTGCCGTCTGAGAGAACAAAGGAGCTTGTCGAGCAGGAAAGCACGCGTCCCCAGACAGTTGTCAACAGCCCGAATGTCTTGGAATCCGCGCAGTTAGCGTTCGATATGCCCAGCGGGCTTATCGTCGATGTTGCGCCTGTCGCATTGACCGACGCGTTTTCGAGCACGCGCATTCCGGCCTCGGTCGATATCCGCCCAACTATGGATACCTCGCTTCCCGGCGCGATACTCTGAACGACGGTAGATTCATAGTATATGCGAATGCCCGCGCATCGATTTAAATCTTGTGCAAAACACTCTACCGAGTCGGCCCTGCTTAGTATTGCAGAGCTTATTTGCACCCATATTCCATCGGAGGCGGCTTTGGTCTCGGCGATATTGGACATCACTGCCGCCGATTGAGGCATTTGATATGAAAGCGATGGGTCGCCGTAGAGATTAATAACAAGGTGGTTTGGCCAAATTCCAAGCGGGTTTGCCAGCCGCGCGTCCATTATTGCTTTTGCGCAAGGCTCCGATGATTGCAATAAGAAACGGGCGTATTGATACCCCATCCCGCCGATGCTGTCGGTATGGGTGAAATCCGTCTGAGCCAGATAATACCAAGACACCCGCGATGCCGAAAGTGTCGTCACGGCCCCGCGCACAAGCGCGCGGTAGCCCAAATTATCTGAAACCTCGGGCTTGCCGTTTAAGCACGAGCCCATAAATGCAATTGCCGGCCGCGAATCATCGAGATAGGCACAGCGTGAGCTTGCAAACACATTTGATGCCGTGTTTTGTGACCCATGCGTCATCCAAAAAACTAGCCCGGCGCCGTTTGTCCAATCGTTTTGCACAGTGTTGTAAGCGCATGGGCAGTGCTCCGGCGCAATTGATAAATTATATGAAGCCTCGTAGATTCTGTCGGGGATCAGCCCTAGCGGTCGGACGAACGTATTTGAAATTTGCTCGCCGAGCTGATACGAAAGGGTGTCCGTGTCCAGGGCAACCATCGGCAATATAAACGTTTTTGCCCAAGGCCCCGGTGACACCGACTCGTAATTTATCGTCTTGCGCAATATGGAGTCAAGCTCGGATATGCTCCCGTAATACGGAATTCGCCCGACATAGACATCGGGAATTCTGTCGATGCCTCCGTCCCCGAAATCATCTGGTTCTTCGCCTGCATAACCGTCGCCGTCCAAATCCCAGTTTCCCGACAGATCCGAGTAGTAATAGTCCGACGGGGCGTCTCTGTAAGAAGATGCCCATCGGCGGGGCCAGAGTAGTTTCATTGGAACCGTGCCGGTCGAAGGGTCGGCGCCGCCGATAAGCAGCGCGTATTGTATCGAAAGTTTTTGATAATTGAGCTTTAGCCAACTGCGAATGTTTTCGGCGGCAGTGTTGCCTGTTCCGCCGCCCCAATCGCTTTCGGTTGCTATCTTTACGCTAAAGCCTCTCGCGCTTTTATAGCTTACAAAGTCGCTTAGCGCCTTGCTTGCAGAGGCAATAGCGCTTGTCGTAATAATCACATATCCAAAATTCGCCGCATTTGCCGCGGCGTACCATGTCCGAGCGTCTGCTTGGTTTTCAACAAATCCGGCCATTTCCGAAGCTACTGAGTCCGATGGCTCAATATATGCGTTTGCTTTTCGTTTAAAATTTAAAGTCGCCTGGCCTGCGTTTACTATGCGAAGCTTGCCGGTTTTGGGGTTATACGAATATGGCCAGAACTCCAGCGTTGCGATTTTCCACGATCTCAGACGGCCAACTGCCGCGATGCGCAAGTGTTGTGAAGGATAAAAGCGATTTTTTTTGTAGACAAGTAAGTTGCGGCCAGAAGCTATTTTTTTATTTTGTCCCCAGTCCGGTTTTTCCGAACAAGCAATGGCGGCAGTGGGTGCGATTTCATACGATCCGGGAAGCTCAGAAGTTGTAATGCTCTTTAAGCAAACGGCAACGCTGTTTTCGTCGGCGTCCGGCGGCAGTGCGACATATATGTATTTGCACGGCAGTGCCGGGTTTCCGCTCGATATTGATGAAGAGAACCCTTTTATGCAAATTCTGTCGATTGCCTGCCGTTTTTTACTTGATGTGCGCACGGCTGCATTTAAAGTTGCTGCCGGCGAAAACTCGATATTTACCCGCAGTGTGTCACAAACGACGGATTGCACACATCCGATCAACAGCGCCGCGGCGATGCATATCGACGCACATATTTTCACTGCTACCCCTCCCAAGGGTAGCAGCTTAATACCCAGGGAACGCAAAGATAATACCGGAGTCAGAAATGGCGACATGCAAAATCGCTCATTCTCTTTGTCTTAGAGCCTCGTAAAGCACAACGCTTCCCGCGACCGCTATATTTAGGGAATTGATTTTTCCATGCATTGGAATTTTTGCGATGGTGTCAGCTTGGCTGCGAAGTTCGTCGGATATTCCCACATGCTCGTTACCTACGACTATCATCGTGGGAACGGTGAAGTCGACGGATGTGAATGAGAGATCGGACTGAGCCGAAGTTGCAACGACTTGCAGCCCAGCTTTCTTTGCGGCCTCAACTGTCTTGATGGCGCTGTGCTGGATGCAAATCGGCGTTGTAAATACTGCTCCGCGTGAGCCTCGCACAACCCGGCGCGCAAATGGATCAGTTGTGTCCGATGCCAAAATGGCGCCGTCGAGTCCTGATGCGTCGGTCGAGCGGAGCAACATGCCCAAATTGTCCGCATTCTCGCCATGTTCGACCATCAAAATAAGCGCGCTTGGCGAGTTAAGAATATCTGCGAGAGCTGCAGTCTTGCGCTCTACAATGGCGATGCACTCCGGCGTGGGCTTGGCCTCAAGCACTTTTGCAAGCAGGCCTTCGGTGGCCGTGACGATCTCAGCACCGGCGCATTGGGCGCGCTCGGCTAATTTTGCGCATTTTGGGTTGGAAGAAAACCGCTCGGTGACTATAAGAAAGTGGACGTCTCCGCCGTAGTCGAATGCGCGCCTGACGATCTCCTCGCCTTCGGCAAAGAACCGCCCAGTCCGTTTTCGCCCATCCTCAGTTGATAATTCGCGCAGCAGCGCAATTATTGGATCCTTTTGTCCTGTAGCTTGTCGAATCATACTATCGGTACTTTATGCGCGCCAGCGGCTGCTTGTCAAGCAGTGACTAGCGCATTTTATAAGTTAATTCGGGCTTTGGCTTTATTGGAGCCTGAGGGGAAAGCCTTAAATCTATCGCTGCTGACAAAGGAATCATGCCTGCCGAGCGGGAATTACCACTTTACGCCAACATTTTGGAACAACCAACTCGGACAGATCGTAAAAAAAGCAGTGAATGATCTTATAGACATAGAGCAAAATATACGACGCGAGAGATTGCGGCGCTTCAGGAGCGCATGCGGATGGATATTGGGCGCGCTATTGCTTGCATGCGGTGTGGCAGTGCGCGTTTCGCCAATGAATGTACCTGTGCGTCTGCTTTTGATCGTTACATTTGTGTTTTTTGCATTTACATGCGCAGCGTTTATTTTTATTGCCCTAAAAAAGCCGTCGGTCGCCGTATTTCCCGCCGTATTTTTTATTGTGCTTTTTGTGCTGTGGTTTGTGGCTGCAAATAAGCCGCCGGACGCCGAATCGCTGCGAAAAGGATACTACAAACGACTGCGTGCATATGTTGCGTCGCCATTTGCGCTTGGTGGGGAGACAAATCTCGGGATCGATTCTTCGGGCCTTGCCCGCGCTGCGCTGTGGCAGGCGATGTCAAGAGAAGGCATAAAGGAGTTCAATCCGCGGTTGTTGGGTGGCGATATGTGGCGATTTTGGTGGAGAGATATGAGCGCTGCCGACATTGCCAACGGCAAATACGGCTATGCTCGACCTATAGGATACGCGCCAAAACTCGCCGGTTATGACACCACATTTCTTGAAGTTGGAGATATGGCTATTACAAAAAATAGTCACGTAATAATTTACTACGGCGACGAACAATGGATAGAAGCCAGTTCAAATGACGGCAAGGTCGTTGTAAACAAAGCTCCCGAAAGCTCAAAGCGTCACAGTTTCAATATGCGAGTCAAGCTTATGCGCTGGCGCATACTTGAGGATCGATGACAACCAATATCTTCATCTAACTCAATTCAGACCCTAATAACCCTCTGTGCGCATGCCGAAAATCCTATGTACAACACGATGCTTGAGCACCGTATTTTTTTACTGCGGAGGGTTTTGGGGTTGGATTTAGAATGGTTTGACAGCATTGATGACGAGGAACTGCTTGGGCGAGATAGAGAAGATTCGTATTTTTGCCCATACACAAACGCCGCGCAGTGCGCGCTTTTAACAAAGGGTTGGCAGCCACAGGAGCTTTGCCATGCGCTGGAGTGCGATCAAGTGAAGCTTGTCCGCGGACAATACAGCCCCGAAAAATGCCACAACGTGGCTTAAGCACACTATCTTTATGTATGGAAATCAATGCTTTAATGAATAACCCGGCCCGCGTATATACGTGCGAGCCGGGCTTCAAGGAGAGTATTTAGGTTTTCCACACACCGCGTTGCTGCCTGTAAAAAGTTCGGCATTTTTCAAGTTTTTTTGCCTGCCATTGTCGACAGCTGCTTACATATAACTTATGCCGCTAGAAGCGCACATGCGATGCTGGGTAGATTGCGGGTTTTTTTGATGTGGGGCTTTGCCTTAATTTCTCATCAGAGACTCTGTCTGGTGACTCTGCAAGGAAACTGCGTTTCCTGAACCTTCACACTCGTAAATTGCTAGACCCCCAACGGGGGCCTAGCAATTTACGCATACGGGGTCTGGGGACTGCGTCCCCAGCGGGGTTAAGGGGCAGCGCCCCTTATGGGAGTTTTGAGGGTGACACCCTCAGATCAAAAAACATACGCTTCACGGCAGATAGAAAGAAAGCACTGCCAGTTCTTGGACAAAGTCCACATTGCGAACGATCACATCCGGCGGCAAGCGCAGCACGGCCGGAGCGAAGTTGAGAATATTTTTAACTCCAGATTTTACGAGAAGCTCTGCTACTTGTTGAGCAGCTCCCGCAGGTACGGCAATTATTGCTAGCTTGGCAGCGATGGTTTTGTTATCGTCTATCAAATGGCTGGCGTCGCGTATTGTAAGATGCCAAAGTTGTCTGCCTATTTTATTGTAGTTGTTGTCAAAAGCGGCAACTATGCGGAAATTTTCCGCACGCAGCGACGGATATCCGACAAGCGCACTGCCGAGATTGCCCGCTCCGACTAATAGCACCGGCTGGGTGTTTTCAAGTTTGAGAATATGCGCTATGCGCGCATGTAAGACGTTTATCTTATAGCCGATACCCGGTCTGCCGAATTCCCCAAAGTAAGAGAGATCTTTGCGGAACTGCGCCGCGTTAATGCCGGTGCGCTCCTCGACCTCGGCTGATGAAATAGTGTCAACGCACCTGCTCTTGAGTTCGCTGAGGATTGTGAAATAAGTTGCGAGCCTTTCCGGAGTCGGATTCGGCACCTTCGCGTTTATTGTCATCCTACAGTCCTTTCCAAAGGCGGATACCGCTGTCAGCACGAGTATATCAGACGTATAAAGC
>JAEWSK010000155.1 GCA_023398345.1 Armatimonadota bacterium
TACCCTACACTGCGGCATGATTGAGGGCGTTTTTAAATTGTTTGCGTCGATTTTGCTCCTGCGACTGCATCATCCCTAATTCTTCAAGCTCTTGTATCAACTTTATGTTACCTGGGTATATCTGCGCTGGCGGACGACCATGAGTCTGCCGCCTATATGAGGGGTGCCGATGAAAAGGATAATATTGGTATGTATTTGCTGTATTGCGGCGATTGCCATGTTTGTCACGGGCGCATGCGCTGTAACTTATCAAATTCGTCAACTCAGCGTTGGAACAGCAGGAGTGTCGGCAACGTCCTGGGCGACGTCGATCAACAACTCCGGCTTTGTTGCGGGCGCAGTGTATGACGACGATGTCTGTCATGCTGCTGTGGGCAACGCGCACGGGCAGTTGGTGCTTATGGACGAAGGATTCGCGCTGGGCATAAATGCAAGCGGGTGCACTGTCGGCAATGCGGGTGGGGCCGTTTTGTGGAATTCTTCAGGCAGCATGTCGCATTTGGCTTTGCCGAACGGCGCTACGTTTAGTCAGGCATTTGATATAAACGATGCCGGCCAAATTGTCGGCGAATGCTGGCTGGGCACGAGCCAAATCGGTAATTATATTACTATTTGGAGCGGTAACGAGGCCCCAATTGTTCTTGGGCTGGGCTGCGCATCGGCTATAAATTCTGCCGGCAGTGTTGTTGGTTTTAAAAAAGACAGCGGCGGCAAGCGTGAGGCATTTGTGTGGAACTCAAACGATGGGTTGATCACACTTGCTGGAGGGTTATCCAGTGAGGCAAATGCCATAAATGATCTTGGAGTTGTGGCGGGGACGATCAGTGACGAAGCCGGCACGTGGGCATGCACATGGAGTGCGTCAGGCAACATGACGCGACTTGCCAACCTCTCCGGCGCAATGTCGAGCACTGCTTACGGCATAAATAATTTTGGACTGGTAGTCGGCTGCTGCGAAACCGCTACTGGCACAATTGGTGTGCTTTGGCAGGCCGACGGTTCGCTGGTCAGCCTTGATTGGCTTGGCGGCGATTCCGGATGTATGGCATATGCGATTAACGATCTTGGCCAGATTGCCGGTTGTTCGTTGGATTCTTCCTACAATCCGCGCGCGGTTATTTGGGAATCTGTTCCTGAACCGGGTGGACTATTTGCGATGATGACCGGTATTGCAGCATTGATTGCGCGCTTTAAGCGGCGAGGGTGATTGTGACATCGCCGCTTTTGCATTGAGTTTTCCAGCCTTTATGTGAGTGCGAGATACAAATAGCAAAACAGCGCTAATGCCTGCAAAAAGTGCGAAATCTATCTGATTACCCTGTCCCAATGTGTTCACACAATGGGTAACCTAAAACCAGAGGGCGACTTAACTCGTCCTTGAGGTATAGGCAAGGCGGGAAGCCGCTTTGGAATGGGGTGAAGGCGATGAAGCACATCGGGGCTAAGTTATGCGCCGTTGCTATAGTGTCGGCTTTGATGTTGACCCTTTCAGCGGGGGTGTGGGCTGCGCGAGTAGGTATGGAAGTGAAGTCGCTTAGGGGGCTTTCGGGCGTATGCGTTGTAGTAGAGACGCTGGCACCGGATATAAGTAGCGATGGGTTGAGCGTGGATTTACTGCGCGAGACTATATCATCGCATCTCAGTTCGGGAGGAATAAGCTTGCTTTCAGAGGAGCAGCTTTCCCAGCGGGGAGCGGCGATATTTTACGTAAGCATTACCTCTGTAAAAAACGATATGGGAATGTATGCTTGCAATGTTCATGCCGAGGTGATCCAGGCTGCCGCTCTTTCACGCGATCCGAAAATACTTACGCCTGCGACCACATGGACCAGTGGTACAGTTGGGATTGTGGGCGCGTCCAATGTCAAACAGCTCAATGAAACAGTGGCAGGGATAGCGGACGAGTTTGTTAAAGACTTTCTTTCAGTCAATTCAAAACAGCAACCCAAGCCGAAAATAGCCTGACACAGCAAAAAGGCCGGGGCTCAATTTGAACCCCGGCCTCTATTTGCACAAAAAATTACAGCCTTTGAGGCGGCGGAGTGGGAGTTAACGTTATACTCCATTTGCCGCTATTGCGCGCTGCTCTGAGTTGCTCGTAGCTCTGCCACGCAGCATGCGAGTCCATGTATGATACTGTAGTCCCGGAGTAGTGCACATTTGAAGGTACATCACTGATGTTATCCCACCAGTTCATTTCGCCGTCATTGATTACGCTGCGACTTTCGTGCATAAAGGCAAAAACCTCTCTGGTGCGCGCAATGTTACTTAATTTTGCCGGCGTCCAGGATGTTGCCATCGGCGTTGGGGGCCAGTCAAGTCTACAGTTCATGCTGTAGCTGAGCGGATAATCCCTGTTTGTTTTGCCTGCTGGAATACCTGTGTCTACGAGTGGCGCGGGCAGCCGAAAGTCTGTCGGACAAATATATACTTTTTCTGACCTTACATATCGCCAAAGCAGTCCCATCTTTGGGTAGCACCAATTTTCTACCCAATACGCCCCGCACCAATTTTGCATAGGCGGTCGTGATCCGCCTATTTTTACCATTGGCATTCCGCCGTCGTTGTCATCGCAGTAAATCAGCACGGCAGTGGCTAATTGCTTTAAGTTGTTCAAACACTTTACTTGTCGTCCACGCTCCTTGGCAGATGCAAAAACCGGAAATAAGATTGCCGCTAAGATCGCAATAATTGCGATTACCACAAGCAGTTCAATAAGAGTAAACCCAGACTTCCTGTCCATGTTTGTTTAGCACCCTAGACAGCCTACAAAAGGCGCTTTACTTTAATTTCTTGCATACTACCCCAGCTCTGTTGGTTTGTCAAAACTATATGCATTGATCGATAATTGCTTTTTTGCCATTCTTCTAAAAACAAAGGCAGCCTTTTATTAAGGCTGCCGAAATACATACTACTTTTCTATTATAGCTCAGCCGAGTTATTTTTAGTACTCCGCTGGAAGCTCGTTAAGTTGCGCAAGCGAGAAC
>JAEWSK010000207.1 GCA_023398345.1 Armatimonadota bacterium
ACCCAACTGCGCTATAATCGAGCCGTCCGCAAACTGCACCATAGAGTGGACAATACTCGTCGGGTGAATGACGACTTCGATTTTACTTGCATCTACTCCAAATAGCCATTTTGCCTCGATGATTTCCAGCCCCTTGTTCATAAGGGTTGCGGAATCAACCGTGACCTTTTTTCCCATTTTCCATGTCGGGTGCGCAAGCGCCTGCTCTGCCGTAACTGATGCAAGCGCCTCCTTTGGCTTGTCCCTAAACGCTCCGCCTGACGCAGTGAGATATATCTTCTCAATCGAGGCTCTATTCTCACCGTTTAGGCACTGAAAAATTGCCGAATGCTCGCTATCTATCGGCAAAATCGACACGCCATGCCGTCGGGCAGCATCCATCACTAAGTGGCCTGCTGCAACCAACACTTCTTTGCTTGCAAGGGCCACGTCCTTTTTTGCTTCGATTGCCGCAAGAGTGGGGGACAGCCCGGGTGTGCCCGCAATAGATACCACTATTCTATCAGCTTCAGGCAGAACGGCAAGCTCATCGAATCCATTTGACCCCGAACATACGCGTGTAGGCAATCCTTCCAGCGCCGCTTTGACGGTCTGTAATTGCGATTCATCGCCGATACATACGAGCGTGGGTTGGAATTCAATTGCTTGCTCGATGAGCAGTTGAGTATTGCTCTGAGCGCCAAGCCCAACTACGCGTACGACATTGCGCCCAAGTCGCCGCACTACATCCAGCACCTGTGTGCCGATTGATCCCGTCGAACCAAGAATGGAGATGTTTATTGTTGTGTCGCTTTGCACTTTTTTTGCTCTCCACTTTTTAGTTTTTCTCAATCACCGCGCCGAATTTGCGCGTCCTGGACTGATAGCTTGCAATTGCCTTTATTAGCTCAGTTTCATCGAAATCCGGCCAGAGCGCTTGCGTAACATAGATCTCCGCATAAGCGATTTCCCACAAAAGAAAATTGCTCACCCGCATCTCTCCCGCTGTGCGTATAAGCAGGTCCGGGTCGGGCAGTTCCGGTCGATACATAAGACTTGAAAATAGGGTTTCGTCAATTTGATCCGGACTGATTTTTTTATCGAAAACCATTTTTGCCGCTGCCTTTGCGGCATCGACAATCTCGTTGCGACCGCCGTAGTTGAAGCAAATATTGAGGGTTATGCGCGAATTGCCTTTTGTATAATCGCTGACTGAGTCGAATTCTTCGATGACCTCATCGGGAAGTCCGCTCAATCTCCCACTGCGGATGATCCGAACGCCTTCCGTCATCATCGTATCGAGTTCAGCGCGCAGCGCATGTACAACAAGGCTCATCAGCCCAGTGACTTCATCATTTGGACGAACCCAATTCTCAGATGAAAAAGCATATGCCGTTAGAAATCTTACGCCGTAGCGTGCCGCAATGACTATAGTGTCATGCAGCATCTTATATCCTTGAAAATGACCGTGCAGACGCGGTAGGCCGCGCTGGCGCGCCCATCGGCCGTTGCCGTCCATAATTACGGCTATATGTTTTGGAATACGCTCCGGATCCAATTGTATTGGACTGATTTGCTCCAAGCTGCCCTCTTTATTTGACTTCATATAACAAACGAGTCACGAATTACCCGTTACGACCGCGCCGGTAGACTCAATTCGTAACTTGTAACTCGTAACTCGCAATAAAGTACGTTCCCACAAGCAGGGTTTTGTATAAAAAAACTAAGTGACTAGACTTCTTTAAGCTCTGTTTCTTTTAGCGAAGCGAGCTTATCGATCTCGGTTATGTATTTGTCCGTCAGCTTCTGCATTTCATCCTGGGCGCGCTTCTCGTCGTCTTCTGTAATCTCAGAATCTTTGCGCTTGTTTTTAATATGCTCATTAGCATCGCGACGAATGTTGCGCACAGCCACTTTGTGGTCTTCGGATTTTTTGTGGAGCTGCTTTATAAGTTCTCGGCGGCGCTCCTCGGTTAGTGGCGGGACGTTCATTCGTATTACGATTCCGTCACTCATAGGCGTCAAGCCGATGTCCGAACCCTGTATCGTCTTTAGTATGGTGTTGATAATGGTGCGATCCCACGGCGTAATCATAAGCTGTCTCGGCTCCGGCACAGATATGCTCGCCAACTGATTTATCGGTGTGGGCGTACCATAGTAGTCAACTTTTAAATTATCAAGAATTATTGGGTTAGCTCTGCCGGTTCTGATAGTTGAAAAATCATGTTGAGCGGCTTCGACCGCCTTCTGCATTCGCCTTTGGGCATCTTGAATAGTTTCTTGGCTCACGAGTCGTTCCTCCTGACCAGTGTCCCTATTTTTTCGCCGCGCGCCGCGCGTCCGATGTTACCGCGCTGCGTGATGTTAAAAACAACTATAGGCAAGTTGTTCTCCATACACAGCGTGAATGCGGTAAGATCCATCACACCGAGGTTGCGATTGATTGCCTCGATAAATGTAATCTCATCAAACTTGACCGCTTCAGCGTCCTTGTTAGGATCGCTAGTATATACCCCATCGACGTTGGTAGCTTTGAGCACTACCTGCGCATGAATTTCAAGTGCTCGTAGTGAGGCTGCCGTATCGGTAGTAAAGTATGGATTTCCGGTTCCTGCAGCAAAAATAACTACACGTGCTTTTTCCATGTGCCGCATTGCGCGCCTTCGAATGAACGGCTCGGCGACTGCGGACATGCTGATTGCAGTCTGCACTCGAGTCTGCACGCCGACTTTTTCCAAAGCGTCCTGCAGCGCAAGTGAGTTTATAACCGTCCCAAGCATACCCATATAGTCGGCAGTGGCTCTGTCCATTCCTCCGACCGAGGCCGACTCGCCGCGGATGATATTGCCTGCCCCAATGACAACGGCAATATCAACCCCGGACTCGACGGCTTCTTTAATGTCTTCGGCTATGGCCTTGACGGTTTCTGGGTCAATGCCGAGCTTTTGCGGGCCGGAAAATGCCTGCCCGCTCAGCTTCAAAAGAACACGGTTCCATTTTCGCGGAAACCCCGCGCTACTCTGCGTCACCTGTGGTCTCCCCAACTCGGTATCGAACGAACCTCTTTATGCTCACTGGCTCGCCGACTTTTTTTGCGGTGTTATCAATTAGGTTCAGGATGCTGAGTTCTTCATCCTTAATGAACGCCTGTTCCAGCAGACATACGCGGGAGTAGAAGTCCTTCATACGGCCCTCTACGATTCTGTCGATAACTTTCTCAGGCTTGCCTTCTTTGATGGCCCACTGTTTATGAACTTCGCGCTCTTTTGCAAGCTCGTCTGCGGCAATGTCATCGCGCTTCATGTATTCCGGGTTGGACCACGCAATATGCATTGCGATGTCCTTGGCGAGGTTTGTGACGTCTTCGGATGCGGAGTTTGTCGCGAGTTCGACAAGAACGCCGATCTGATCGCCGAGATGCACATAGCCTCCGATGGATCCCTGTCCATCGACTGCTATTTGCACGACTCTCGCCACGCTGGTTTTTTCGCCCAGCTTGCCCATTACCTCGTTGACAGCCTCTATGACCTTCTGAGACGGATTGGCAGCATACGGCGCTTCAAGCAGACAATTTACACAACCATACTGTCCGCTTGCCGCCTGCTCAGCTAGGTTTTTTGTAAGGTTGATAAACTCATCGGTCTTGGCGACAAAAGTGGTCTCGCAATTGAGTTCAACCATCGCGCCGACCTTTGCATCGTCGCTTATATATGATCCGATAAGACCTTCGCTTGCGGCTCTTGTCTCACGCTTTGCGGCCACGGCGATTCCCTTCTCTCGAAGAAGGGTAACGGCCTTTTCGTAGTCACCGTTTGTTTCGGTCAGGGCCTTCTTGCAGTCCATCATACCGGCCCCGGTCTGCTCGCGCAGTTTTTTTACCATATCGGCAGTGATTGCCATCGTATACTCTCCGTATTATGCAGCCCGTTGGGGCGGATATTATTTTGTATCAGTGTTATCGGCAGTATTTTCAGTTGTTGTCGGTTCAGCAATTGGAGCTGAGGCGTCGACAAAAACGGCCTCGTCTTCTTTTGTAGCTTCGGATGTTTCGCCTTCATCTACAGCAGTCTCTTCTGCTGCTTCTTCGACTTCTTCGACTTCCGGCATAGGTCGAACTTCGTTGATTGCTTCGGCCATCTTGCCGGAGATGAGCTTGATTGCTCGAATTGCGTCATCGTTGCCTGGGATTACGTAGTCAACTTCATCAGGGTCACAGTTGGTATCTACGATTGCGACCACAGGAATTTGGAGCTTTCTCGCCTCAAGCAGTGCGATTCGCTCTTTTTTGAGGTCGACAATAAAGATCGCGCCGGGCATCTTTGGCATGTCTTTAATTCCACCAAGATACCTCTCCAACTTATCGTGCTCTTCGCGCAGCTTTGCGGCTTCCTTCTTTGTAAGCGCCTCGAAAGTGCCGTCGGTTTCCATCTTTTCGAGTGCACGCAGACGGCCGATTCGGGTCTGTATTGTGCGATAGTTCGTGAGCATTCCGCCCAGCCATCGCTGACTTACATGGTACATTCCGCACTGCTTTGCGGAGCTCTCGACTGCATCCTGGGCCTGCTTTTTTGTTCCAACAAACAGGATCGGGTCTCCACTCGAGGCGATTTCCTGGATGAATGAGCGAGCTTCTTCAAAGAGTTTGAGGGTCTGATGAAGATCGATGATGTAGATTCCGTTGCGTCCCCCGTAGATGTATCTTTTCATCTTAGGGTTCCAACGATGAGTTCGGTGTCCGAAATGGACTCCGGCCTCCAGCAGTTCTTTCATTGTAATTGCTGGCAAAATTGTATCCTCCTTAGGTTAACTTCTTCCCGTCTCTTCAATCCTGGGCTTAATTTCGATTGCTCGGAACACCTCAGCCCAAGTCGGAGTACGGTGTATGTTGCCAAACTCAAAAATAATACCACAGTGGCGGGCTCTCGTCAATCAAAAAACGCGCTATGGCCTGACATGCTTACGGAAAAACCGATGGCATAAAAATCGTGCAAAATGCAATTGCAGATTCTTGGCACTATGATGGAATAGTCTATTCATAGGATGCCGGCTTTTTTGCCGATTTCTCAAGGATGAGGTTGCACCTAAGTGTTTGTTTTGATTGGTTGTGTGATTGTATTCGGCAGTATTATGCTGGGTTATACTATGCACGGCGGCAAAATTGCCGCTCTGATGCAGTATACGGAATTCATCATCATCGGCGGGTCTGCTATAGGCAGTGTCGTCATCGGCTATACCCACAAGGCCGCCATCGAAGTTGTAAGAAACTGCATCGCCCTGCTTAAGGGAAATCCATATTCCAAGACCACATTTCTTGAGCTGCTACAGGCGATGTACGATCTATTCATGCTTGCTCGCAAAGACGGTTTGATAGTGCTTGAGAAGAACATTGAGACGCCGTCCGAATCGGTTGTGCTGAAGAAATACCCCGGACTTTTAGCTAATCACCGCGCAAAGGACTTGCTCTGTGACACTCTAAAGCTTGTTGTTATGGGTGGCACAAGCGTTTATGATCTGGCTGATATGATGGATATAGACCTCGAGGCTCAGCATGAGGAGTCGATGAAAGTTTCGCAGATTCTCAGTGGCGTAGGCGACTCGTTGCCCGGGTTCGGAATCGTGGCGGCGGTTTTAGGTGTTGTTATCACAATGCAGGCGATAGGCGGCCCTCCCGAAGAAATCGGCGAGAAGGTGGGAGCCGCGCTCGTTGGCACATTTTTAGGTGTTCTTCTTGCCTATGGCCTTGTCAATCCACTTGCAAAGGCCACCGAAATCATTGCACAGCGCGAGGCGCAGTATATGGGGTGTATAAAAAACGCTGTGGTTGCGTTTGCGCGCGGCGATATGCCATTAACATGCGTTGAGTTTGCCCGTCGCAATATCGATCCGGAATTCAGGCCGGGCTTTGCTGAAATGGAAGATACCGTTAAACACCGTGGCGCAGCCTCGAACGCGACCAGCGCTCAACCCGAATCCAACGATGTGAGCAAAGCTGCCTAGGAGAGATATGCTGTGTCAAAAGAAGAGACTGCCGAGATTCGGGTTATCAAAAGAAAAAACAGTCACAGCGGTCATCATGGCGGCGCGTGGAAGGTTGCGTACGCTGACTTTATGACCGCTATGATGGCGTTCTTTCTTGTGATGTGGATCGTTGGTTTGAGCAATCCTGTGAAGCAGGCCGTGGCTGCATATTTCAAAGACCCTACTGGATTTATGGAAGCAACCAATGGTGGCAAATCGCCTTTCAAGGTTAGTGAGTCAGCCGGTGGGCTGCATGATAACGAAGAATCCCCTAAAACTGTGGCATCCGAACGGGTCAGACT
>JAEWSK010000240.1 GCA_023398345.1 Armatimonadota bacterium
ACACAAGCGTGCTCGCCCTTAAAACCACCGTAGATAGCCTGGCTGTCCGAGACGCATTCAACACATGCGATGCAAACTCGAGCGACAAAACCGTAATTCAGGCGACCGCCGGAAATGATGCAGTTCCAGGAACATATTATCTCACTGTAAACAGCCGTGCACAGAGCCACCAAATATCCGCACTTTCAGGATCAGGATCAACGTTCACGAGCAAAGCCGGCACAGTTGGAACTGGAGAAATCACGTTCGCATTTGCCGACGATCCGACAAAGGACTTCACAATATCGCTCGACAGCACAAACAACACGCTGACGGGCTTGTGCAATGCGATTAACAGTGCCGATCAGAGCGTGCAAGCGTCGATTATCAACTCAGGCACAACGTCAAATCCCCAATACCAACTCTTGCTAAGCTCAAAAACAACCGGCGAGGCGTCAAGTTTCACTGTGAACGCAGACGAAACAATCGACATGGACTTTTCGACAGTGATCCAGCAGGGAACTGATGCAGAAATACAAATAGGCAATGGCGGCGATGGCACAGCCACAATTACTGTAAAAAAAGACACAAATACGATAACCGATCTTATCGAAGGCGTCACGCTCAATGTCATAAATCCGGACGCAACAAATACGATTGAGATTTCTATAGAACGTGACACCAGTGGCATTCAGACATCGATACAGAGCTTTGTCGATCAGTACAATTCGCTTGTTGAGTATATATCCAGTCAATATGAATATGACGCCGACACAAAAACTTCTGGGATACTTATGGGTGACTGGAATTTGCAGTCTGTTCAAATGACGCTCTCTAGCATAATTGGTGGCACTGTAGGCGGCGTGGACAAAAAATTCAGCGCGCTTGCCACAATAGGCATTACTCAAGATACCGACGGTTATTTACAGATAAATAACACAACGCTGACAAAGGCTCTGAGCAATAACCTCGACGATGTGCGCAAGCTTTTTGCAACCGACATGACGTCGGACAGCACATGTGTCACGTATCTTAGCTCATCTTCATCAACGGGCGCGTCTCCATCAACCGGCTGGGATGTAAATATTACACAAGCAGCCAGACAGGCACAAGTGACTGCCGGAACCGCACTGACCGGAACTCTTGAATCAGACGAAACGCTATATATTTACACTACGGCATCAAAAGCTGATAATGCGCAAGAAATAAAGCTCAACAGCGGCTGGAACTTAAGCCAAGTGATCTCAGAGATAAACACATACTCCGATAAAACAGGGGTTACTGCGATTGCGACAAAGGCCGACGGAACAGTTTCGTCTGTAGACAGTGAAAACACATATCTGACGCTCAAATCAGTTCGATATGGCAGCGCAACAGACGTGCATGCCTATTCAAATGTGAGCAACTCAAACAGCAACTCATCTGGAATAGGAAAAAAACTCGTATCTTCCAGCGACGCAAGTGGCGAGACGGGATCCGCTGTGGGGCTGGTCGGCCTCGATGTGCAAGGGACTATAAATGGTGAAGCCTGCAAAGGCTCCGGTCAAATGCTCACTGCCAATCCGGCAAACTCCAACAGCGCAATCAACGGGCTTTGCTTGCAGATAACAAGCACTGCGGCAATGTCAACAAAGATATATCTTACAAAAGGCGTCAGCACAATGCTTAGAGACACGCTGGTTAGCATGACATCTCTAAACGGCGTTATCAGTTCAGCGCAAAACACGCTCAAAGACAAAATCGCCGATCTTAAAGACGACATTGCCGACTTGGCAGACGCGCTGACAGCCCAAGAAGAAAAGCTCTACACACAATTCGATGCAATGGAAGCTGCACTTTCTGAGCTACAGAGTCAAGGCGACTATCTGACTCAACAAATAAAAGCTCTTAACAGTAATGACTAGTTTTCGGGTAAGGCAGAGGTAAATCAGTGTTATGGCAAATGATGGCTACACGCAATATCAACAGAACCAGTTATCTATGGCTTCACCTGCAAAGCTGCTATTGGCTGCATATGATGGGGCGCTGCGCTTTTGCAGGATCGGCTTGGAGAAGATGAGAGAGGGTCGCTTTAACGAACAAAGCATCAATCTCAACAAAGCGCTGGCAGTGATATGCGAACTGCTGTCTACGCTCAATGAAGAAGCAAATCCGACACTTGTTGCAAGGCTTAGATCGCTTTACTTATATGTAATTGAAAAAATTGCACATGCCAACCTTACGGCAGATCAGGCAGATCTAAATGAAGCGATGAAGATACTGGCAAGTCTCAGAGAATCCTGGGCCGAAGCGGACAGAATCCTACAGCGGGAGTCTCTGCAGGAGGAAGCAGCTTGACAAAATACTCATCGTCACAAGAAGATATTGTTGCTTCACTTGAGGCATATATCACGCTGCTTGCGGCGCGCAACAACGCGCTGTCACGCATATCTGATGCCAGCAATGACATCAAATCGACGCTAAAAACCTCCGACTCACCTAACATATCTAAAGCTCTTCAGCGCCGAAAATGCGATATTACTAATTACGCGTCTTTATGCGCCGATAAGGAGCATGACCGTTCAATATTGGCAATGGCGACCGAACTTACGAAAACGGCAAATAACGAATTGTCCGAGCTTGCACGCAAAGTAATTGATCTCCGTGAGGACTCGCGTTTGCTTGCCGAAGAGGTGCTCGAATGCCAAGATGAATGCAAAACACTGCTAAAATCTCGCGTAGAGGCAACTTCGGGTGCAATTCGCCGATCCACTCAGCGCCGCAAGCTAGATGCCGCCTACGGCCCATCCATTGACCATCATATTCCGACATTTATGGATAGGCAGCGGTGAGAAGTCGATTTACAAATAACAAAAAGAAATGCCTAAAGCACAATTGCACAGAACATGCTGTGGCAGATGCTCGCATCGAAAACATCTTGCCCCCTACCCTGCGCATGAATTTTAGTGTCGCAAAAAATCAAATCCGTCCAATTTCCTTTTTTGCAATTTCGCTTTTCCGCGCTTTTGCGATTGCTGCGCTTTTAACTGCCATCGCACTGCCAGTATTTGCAAATCCTTACGACGAGGCAATGAAGCGAGTCCGGTTAATATCGAACTTGCCACATGTGCGACTTCTACCGTTTGGCAAATCAGAAGACGGCAGACGCATACCGGCATATGTAATCTCGGACTTTGCGAAAAATCCGAAAGATAAAGCGCGCATATTGGTTGTGTCGGGCCAGCATGGTGATGAGTACAACCCGGTCGAATCAGTAATCACTCTTAGCCGCAGTCTCGGGTCGGGCTTCAGGGACGATTTGACCAAAAGATGTGTAATAATCGTTGTCCCGATAGTAAACCCTGACGGCATCGCTGCTTGCACTCGAAAAAACGCCCGAGGCACTGATATAAACCGCGACTGGATCGACATGCGCACACGCGAAGCGCAGTATGTGAATTCGATAGTCAAAACCTGGCGGCCGCATGTAATCATAGACGCGCACGAGTGGACAGGCGCATCCAGCATTCCACAAAACAGTGTCGAAGCTCCTCGATGCAGAAAAGTAAGCCGCGACCATATAATTGCCAATGTTGCAAAGCGCATTACAAATGCAACCGGGCTAACGCTCATAGAAAACAGTGGCAAATGCGACGAACGCCTGCTTCACCGAAGATACGCGCAACTGGGTTACGCATCGTATCTCATAGAAACATCACAGAACGCTACCTACGCGGCAAAGCTGCGCGCGTATACTGGTGCAATCGAGCAAGCATCGGAATCGGTGGCAACAGATGCCCATTTAAGATCGGCGCTGTCGCCAAGTTCGACAAAATTCAACATGGCGAATGTGAGCGCATATATCGAACCCAACACAACCGGGCCGATAGACACTGCCGAATTTTCAGCATCGGCAATGCTTGCGACGGCTACGCTCATATATTGCTTTATGATGTGGATCGTGAAACCATTATCTGCAAAATGCGAGCCGTCATGGTCACGCAAGTATCGCAAGTGCAGCC
>JAEWSK010000071.1 GCA_023398345.1 Armatimonadota bacterium
GTAGAAATGCATGGCCCCGCGCTGGCAATTCTCGAAGACTCGGACTATTCAATAGAAAGTTTGAACATGGCTCCCGGCGGTGTGCTTGTGGCCTTTACCGATGGTTTGACTGAGGCGCGCAGCAAAGACGGCATGTTCGGCGATGAGAGAGTGTTAAAGACCGTCGCACGGATGCATGACGCGTCGGCTCGCGCAATTGCCGAGCAGTTAATCGACGATGCCCAACGCCATGCCGGCGGCAAATTCTCCGACGACGTGGCACTTTTAGTCATAAAACGTGACTTATCCTAAGTCACTTTGCCTCAAGCGCTTTGTCTACGGCCGAAGTGATTGTCTGAAACAGCTTTTGGCTATGAGCCGCCGATACAACTTCGCGCGCCACAAGCCCTTTGTCAATGACAACCACTGTAGGGACTTTTGACGTGACTTTATAAGTGCGCGATATTGCCCCGTTAAAATCGAGCATCATCGGATCTTTTGTTTCTCTCTTAATCCGCGCTTTTGCAAAGCCTCGACCGATACCCGGCACCGAATGTAAATCCAACAGGCCGAGCACGCATACTTTATTTGCGTATTTTGCCTTAAGCCCGTCAACCCAAGGCCCCATCGCGCGCCCGGATTTGCTATCGGCGGCGACCAATATCGTCACTTTTCCTGCAAGGTCATCGAGTTTCCATTGTTTGCCGAACTGGTCTTTTAAATCAAATCCAGGCGTACGCGCGCCCTTTTCGACTTCGGCTGCAAATGCATGCGCACTCGCAAGCAAAAATAGAACCGCCACAAACAAAGCGACTGTTCGCATAATATTGTCCTCGCCATGTCACTGTAGTCTGTGGTTTGGTTACCCCGCAACTTAACCGCCCAAAACACGGCTTGGCCTTGCGTTATGGCTTATATGTCACGCAATGGGCTTATCAACACTTCGCCGGTGCCGCGCGTATCGATTGTATATGGCTCGTTTGTTGACGGGACCAGACAGCTAAATGAATAACCCAGTTTCACATTCCAATTGCTATTTGGGCCGCTGATTGCAACTTCGCCTTTCGTCGCAGTGACAAGGTGCATGTGCTTTGCAAAACGCACTTTAATTTGTTCGCCCTTAGCCCGCACGGTGCAAAATGCCGGAAACTCAGTCAGCGTCTCCACGCTAGCGGCATTCTCGATAGCCAATCCCAAATCGAGACATGGACTGTCGGGCCTCGGCGTAGTTATAGCCAAACAGCCTTCGTCAAGATCGAGCTTTCCGCGGCTGCGCTCTCGATTGTAGTCGTATAGACGATAAGTCACCTGCGTCTGCTCGCTTATTTCAAAAGTCAGCAGCCCCGGCCCGATTGCGTGGACAGTCCCGGTCGGAACGTTGACATGTGCCCCTGGTTTCAAATTGTCCATGCGCTTTAGCGCACCCAATACTTTTTCTTCCGGTGGGTTATCGGAGCGAATCAGGTCGCAAAACTCCTGCTTGCTGACTCCATTTGCGAGCCCTACAAACATATAAGCATCTGAATCTGAGTCCAGCACATACCACATCTCGTCTTTGTGAACGTCGGCAAGCACTGGATGATTTTGGACAGATAGCTTCTGAGCCGAATCAATAACCTTCACCACGACCGGCAGTTTTACTACCTTATCCAGCGGAGTTCCCGCCAGTGGGCCATTTATGATATTGGTGACAGTGCACAGCGCGGGATTGTCCGGTGCGCTAGGCCACGTGCTGACGTCCCACGACTCCCCTATAGGATCACCCGACTCGACTACGCGCCGACCCGGCAGATGAGCTAGCCTGCCTCCGCCCCAAACTTTCGGCACCGATATAGGCTCCAACAACAACGGATAATCAAAACCCGACAAATCAAACTACCTCCGCCCAAAATGCTTCTTAAATCATACCTGCCTCAGCACCCGAAGTGCAATAACCCGTATTGACTCGGCTGCTTGTAAAATTTACGAAAAAAAACCGTCGGGGAAATTATGGCAAGATTTTCTATTCCATTTTTATGGCAACTATCGTTATGTCATCAAAATGCTGAGGTTCGCCGGTTAGCGCCATTAACTCATCTGCCCACTGCGTTATAGGTTTCACCGCTATCTGCATCAAAAACGATCTAAGCCGCTCTATGCCGTCGCTGCTTGAACCGAGCGCATCTGTTATGCCGTCAGTATACAAAACCAGTGTGTCGCCTGAGTTGAGTTTTATATGCTGCCGGGTGTATTGCGAGTCCTGCGCGATTCCCAGCGCAGGATCGGAATAATCCGCGCAGATCGCTTCGTCTCCGCCTGCTCGCACTACAATCGGCGGCATGTGTCCGGCGTTTATATAATAAAACTCGCGTGCCTTTATATTAAGAATTCCATATAGAGCAGTGACAAAGGTCTCGTTGGTGGTTACTGAAAGAATTTCTCTATTTGCAGCGCTTATCATTTCGGATAGATCAGCGCAATAACTTTCCCTGATGGCGTATTTTGTGCTTGATACCAGCAGTGCCGCAGGCACGCCTTTTCCCGACACATCCGCTATTGTCATTCCAAGAATATCTTTGCTGATTGGATAAAAGTCGTACAGATCGCCGCCTACCTCTCGGGCGGGCCTGTAAGCTGTTGCAATTTGAATGCCGGGTAGCGATGGAGTTGATAAAGGCAGTTGCGCTCGCTGGATTGTAGCAGCTACCTCCATTCCGCGCTCTATGGCCGAGCGCTCGGCGCGAAGCTCGGAAGCAGACTCATCAATTACAACAACTCGTTTTTGCAAAGCGCCTGTTATAAGCGCTGTCCAAAATAGATATGGCAGAGTTCTTATAACATCATCTCCAAATGGCTTGTATTCCGTGCCGATGCCGGGTGCTATTGAATCTACTAAAATAGTTATGGCTGAAATAACGCCTGCGCAAATCAGCGCTCCCCAAAAGCTAAAGTCCATAGCGGCGAGTATAACCACTATATAATAGAGCGGATAAAATGGACTTTGTATGCCGTCGCTGAAGTAAATTACAGTGCTCACCAGTAAAATGTCGGCAATAAGCGCTATAATTGGTTTGTGCAGCCACTTCAGTCGGCGCGACATAAGTTCGGATATAGCCATAAATGCGGCAATGGTGAGCGCGGATATGACGATGGGGACGCGCTGAATTGCGGTGGGCTTAAAGTTAACCGTCCAGGCAGTAATTAAAACAAAAATGATTATCGCCCATGTTGTCGCATGGAGCACTCTCTTGATTGTCCTGAGTGTTTCAGGCAATTTTTTTTATCCATCCTGCGCAGAGTTTGTAAGTATTTACTGCGTCTCATTTGCTCAAAAGCTTTTTTGTTGACCAGTGGGTAATATTGCCCATCAAAATTACTTATCCAAACCGTTGAAGTGCCCCAATAGCTAGTGTTATAATGTGTTCCCTTCACTTTGTACTACTTTACCGGTTGGTGAGTCAGTGTCTGAAAAACAGCTTCAACTTGGCGAGGACGAAGCCACTCTAGCTTTGAGTGACGCTTGGGCGTGCGCGCTGGAGACGCTCGCTGATCAGATCAACAAGCCGTCGTTCGATAGCTGGGTTAAGACTGCGCGTCCGCTGAGAATGCAGGGCGGCACGGTGATATTGGGCACTCCCAGCCAGTTTGCCAGACATTTGCTCGAAAGCAAATATGCCGCATCCATAAAAGCAATCCTCCAGCAGAGACTGGGCCACGATATAAAATTGCGCGTGGAAGTTGTCGAGGGCGATGAGCCGCCGATAATGACTGAAAAGCTGCCCAAGACGCCCGTCTCTCAGCCAAAGATTGAAGATGAATCCATATCCCAGCCGCTCAACGATAGATATACTTTTGATAACTTCGTGGTCGGCCCGACAAATCGCCTCGCCCACGCTTGCGCTGTTTCTGTAGCCGAACAGCCAGGAAGAACCTACAACCCGCTTTTTATTTACGGCGGGGCGGGTCTGGGCAAGACTCATCTTATGCATGCAGTCGGCCTTACGGCAATGATGTCGTGCCCGAACTTTCGCGTAGTATATGTCTCGGGCGAGCAGTTTACATATAATTACATAACATCGCTTCGAGAGCATCGCACATCCGAGTTCAGGCGTAGGTATCGCAACGTCGATTTGTGGCTGGTGGACGATATACAGTTTCTCGCGGGCAAGGAGCGCACAGAAGAAGAGTTCTTCCATACCTACAACGCGATATATGAAACCGGCAAACAGATTGTGCTCACCAGCGACCGTGCGCCCAAGGATCTCGAAGTAGATGGACGTCTGCGAAGCCGATTTGAGTGCGGAATGCTCGCCGACGTTTCCCCGCCGGATCTCGAAACCCGAATGGCGATACTGCAGGCCAAGGCGCAGTGCGAGTGCATGTCGCTTACCGACGACGTCATTTTATATATTGCGCAAATTATAACTTCTAACATCCGCCAGCTCGAAGGCGCTCTTATCAAGCTGCATGCTTACGCCTCGCTGATGAAGACCGATGTCACTCCGTCTTTGGCAGAAGAGGTGTTGGGGCGATACTTTGCCGAGAACGCGCCGCCGGTTGTTGATGTGCGCAAAATAGTCGAAGAGGTCTCAAAGCGATTCAATGTCGAGCCGTCCGAGATAAAGGGCAAGTGCCGCAGTAAGGACATTGTTATTCCAAGACAGGCCGCGATGTATCTTACACGAGTTCTCACTGATACGTCGCTGCCGGCCATCGGTAGAGCATTTGGCGGCAAGGACCACACTACGGTCATTCACTCCTGTCGAAAGATCGAGGAGAAGATAGCGCAAGATAAATCATTTGCGGCACTTATCGAAGAAATCTCCAGACACCTTAACGGCAGCTAGTGTTTTTGTATTGAGGCTTTCTCCTCAGATTCCCATAAAATGGCGTTGCCATAAGGCGACAAGTCTATGCTGAGCAGAATCCCGGATTCTTGGAATAGAGCGTATGAGCGATCATTTGATTGAAAAAGGACTTGTGACGGTTTACACCGGCCCCGGTCGAGGTAAAACCACTGCCTCGCTAGGTTTGGCATTGCGCGTGTTGGGGTGGGGTGGTTGCGTCTGCATGATCCAGTTTATAAAGGGCTACCGCGATATAGGCGAGGCCGGATTTGCAGAGCAGTTCGGCAACCGATTTGTTTTAAAGCAGTTTGCCGTCGATCTCAATTCCTCGATATGCGAGTCAGACGTAGTTGAACGCCGTGAATCAGCCGAAAATGCGCTTGCATGCGCCGAAGCCATGTTATCTGAAGGCAAATGCGACTTAATTATTCTCGACGAGATAAACAATGCGCTGCACTACGGCCTTATCGAGCTTAATCGCGTTTTGAATTTAATTAAAAACAAGCCTGCCCACGTTGAACTTGTTCTTACAGGGCGCGATGCCCCGCCGGAGATTGTCCAAGTTGCCGACTACGCAACTGAAATGCTGCTTATAAAGCACCCGTTTGAAAATGGCTCCGCTGCCAGGCGCGGAGTTGACTACTGAGTCTGCGGCGTGCTAATGCGCTTTACTAGTTCGACTCTAGTGCCGGGATGCAGTTGATGAAATGCAACTTTGTCCATTAAAGCGCGCATGCACATTATTCCTCTGCCGCACTCGCGCAGGTCGCCTTTGCGCGGCGGACATATATTGTCAGGGTCGAATCCGGGGCCGCTGTCGGATATAAATACATAAAGCGTGTCAACGGTTCTTTTCATGCTTACTGCAATCGAGGCGCGAAATGGATTTTGCGCGTATTTAATTGCGTTTGTGCATGCTTCCCCGACTGCAAGGCGGATATCGTCGAGTTCATTTTGCGTAAACGGCAGCGCTTCGGCAAAGTCGAGCACACGGGCGCGAATGACGGAAATCGCGCTTGGCATGTTGGGCGCTTCAAAATCTACTGCGCACAAGACTCGAGAGTCAGCAGACACAGGCGTGTCAAGAAGTTTTGTCTCTATAACGTCCATTTTTTTGTTCCTGTCTGCAAGCATCATCTGCCATTGATGCTTGCCCCATTGCCTGCCTACCTATAAGTATTTGACGACTGTGCTTTAGAATATGTTCACTAAATAAACAACCTCGACCATAATCTATACAATGCGCTTCTCAGTCGGGTGCATCTGTGCGGGTCTCTTATATGACAAAAAATGGCCCGAGACAAATGCCCTCGGGCCATTTCGATACCGTGCGATTTATTTTGCTGCAGTATTTGGCGAACTTTTAATGCTGTCCGGCCAACCGTCCCGCGTGCGTTCCTGCAAGCATTCTCGCGCCGAACCCGATCGTAATCGCCATCCAGCCCATGAAAATCAGGTCTATGCCGACGAGTAGGCCCACTGCCCAAATCGCAAAGCCAGGCCACTGTGCCCACATCAACATTCCGAGGACAAATGTTAGCATGCCGCTGGCGAGCGTCCAGCCCCAGTATGGGGTGCCGTGTGCTTTCACAGCCGCAATGACTTTAAATATCCCCGTGATTACAAAAAACGCGGCAAGAAACAGAGTCAGCGACAGCATTGCCGCAAATGGATATGCAAGCAGTATAAGTCCGGCAATCACATAGAGCGCCGATACTATCAAACCTACTGCAATCTTTCCTGCCGACTCATGCCTCTTCACTGTATATGCAAAGTGCACAACGCCGCCAATTAGCAACAACACGCCTATAAGCGCGCTAAGCGATAAGGCAGTTGCCAATGGCAGCACTATTGCAAGCACTCCCAACACTATTAGCGCGATCCCGGCTAGTATGTATAGCCACCAGCCATGATCCGGGGCCGCGGATTCAACATTTCGTTCAAACGAAGCTTCCATTTGAATTTCACCACCGATTTTGTTATATGACGGCGGACATATCGCCTATCATATTTTGTTTACCCAATGCGCAGCATTGACTAGTGCTTTTATGAGAGTGTGTGCCATTTTACTCTGAGGGTGTTACCCTCAGACTCCCATAAGGGGCGCTGCCCCTTAACCCCGCTGGGGACGCAGTCCCCAGACCCCGTATGCGTAAATTGAATTCCCCAGTTGGGGAATTCAATTTACGAGTCTGAAGGTCAAGGAAACTAAGTTTCCTTGCAGAGTCAAGAGACAGAGTTTCTGGTGGGGGTTGGGGCAAAGCCCCAGAATAGTTATCGTCACAAATAACGCTTTCAGTGCCTTTATGCAGCATCGTGTTTTGAGGCTTTGAATGTGAACATTCAAAGCAGATGCCGCTTTACAGTCATCGGCCACGGCCATATAATACGTAGGAACTAATCTGGAGGTCGCAATATGGCCGCGCTTCGCAATATAAGCTCCCCCGAGCGAGGGGTGCTGCTTCTCGATACCGATTGCAGTGTAAAGTTTGCCAATATTCGCGCTGCGGAGATGCTTGGGGTCTTCGTCGGCGATTTGTTGGGTAAGGATTTGCCCCCGGTGGTTTCTCGACGGCCCAGCGCTGACGATGAGGTTATCGACGATGTTATTGAAGACCTTGCAAGTCATGGTGGCGTCTTTCACCGCTATTCCACGCCCGTCTATACGTCCGATGGGCAGGTAGCGGCGCGAGTGGAGATTCTCAGTGACATCACCGCGCGCCGTGAGCTTGAAAAAGAAATTCTAGACCGCAATATCGAGCTTGCCAAGCTAAATAAGCAGCTTGAGGATGCACAAGAGCAGCTTATTGCGTCCGAGAGGCTGCGCGCACTTGGCGAGATGGCCGCAGGTGTCGCGCATGATATCAACAACGTCCTGGGCATTATTTTAGGAAATGCTCAGCTTGCCAAGCGAAAGATCGATGCGGATGGCCCCGTGCGCGAGAGCATCGAGGCGATAGAGTTTGCAGCGCGGGACGCGGCAGATACCGTGCGCAGACTTCGCGAGATAGGCAAACCTATGGATGTTTGCAACTACGAGCCGGTTGATATTGGCTGTGTGGTCGAAGATGTCGTTAAAGCGGCGATGCCTGCCTGGCGCGAGCGTGAATCGGCGAGTGGTGTAAGCATATCAGTCGATACCAACCTCTCCGACGGCGCTGTGATTATGGGCAACGCATCAGAACTTCGAGAAGCATTGGCGAACGTGCTGCTCAATGCAGTTCAGTCGATGGAGTCAGGCGGCAGCATTTGCATTACAACGTCAGTTGCTGACGGCAATATTGATCTTACCGTTGCCGATACCGGCGTCGGAATGAACGATGAAACGCGCAGCCGCGTCTTTGATCCGTTTTTCACGACGCGCGGATCCGAGGGCACCGGCCTTGGTATGAGCATGGTGGATGCAATTGCGATCCGTCATCGCGGCAAAGTAATAGTCGAGTCCGAAGAGGGCAAGGGCACGAGCGTGACTATGAGATTTGCCGTAGGAAATTCTATCGAGCGAAAATAGCAAGTTAAAAACACTTGGGCAATTTATAGCGAATTGGCTTTTTAATTACGAAAAATACGAAATATACATGCTCTCATCCTCTGTATAGCTTTCAGACCTTTGTGCTTTTGCGCAATCTATTTCCTCTGCTGAGTTATAGCAGGCAATGCTATTTTTGATGCGTTGACCGTGGGGGAGTTGATTGAGTATAATACTTTGGGTTTTAAGCGACGGTACAGGAAGAGGCGCGCCACGTGCCAAAGACTCGATCATCCACAACCAGACGAAGAACTACCAAGCGGACAAGAAAGAAAGCAAATCCGATTCCGATTTTTGACATCATCGGAGTGCTTTTAATTGTGTTCGGCTTGATTACGCTCATCTCTTTGTGTGCGGAGACAAAAACCGGCGAGATTGGCAAACACGTTGCGCCTTTTATGCGCAGCTCTGTGGGTATTGGCGCCTATATCATACCGTTTTTAATAGCGCTGTTTGGCGCATTTGCCATAGTCGGGCCGTTGCGAATTATTCCGCGCAATATATTACTCGGCAGCGTAGTGGTGTTTTTATCCATCATTGGGTGTGCGTCGCTTGCTCAGGGTATCGAGTGGGACGCGCCGCAATCCGGCGGTGGATATTTGGGCAACGCAATCGCATGGATGTTTCAAAAAGCCGGCGGAGATGTTGTCGGATATATACTTTTTGGCGCGTTGGCGATTGTCGGAACGATTGCAATTGTTGACGTGCCGCTGGCTAACCTTATCGATTGGATTCGATTGACTTGGAGCGAGGCTTCGAAAGATGCCACAGAGCGAGCCGAAATGCGCAGGCAAGCGCGAATGGAGCGCGTCAAAGATAAGCCAAAGCAAGAACCTCCAGTAGTTTCTGAGAGCAAAAAACGCACGCTGGCGAGCATATTCGGCAAAGACGATGAAGTTGAAGTCGCGCCTAAAAAGGCGCCGGTTAAAATAAGCATGCCTAAGCCTATTGTCGCCGAGAAGCAACCGACAAACGTCGAGTCGGCAGGCGAAGACCCTGTAGAATATGGCGAATTTCAACTTCCTCCGACAAGTCTGCTCGATGAAGCGCCGCCTCCGCCTCCGAGAGTTGAAAGCGAGCTTAAAAATAATATTGAAATAATCGAACGCACTCTGTCGGAGTTCAAAGTCGATGCGAATGTAGTTGAAATAGCTTGCGGCCCGACGGTCGCTCGATATGAAATTCAACTTGCGCCGGGTATAAAGGTCAACAAAATCGTCAGTTTGGCCGATAACCTCGCAATGCAGCTTGCGGCGATTGATGTCCGCGTCGAGGCCCCGATACCTGGCAAGGCAGCGATAGGCGTTGAGGTTCCAAACAAGAACCGCGGCATGGTCGTGCTGCGAGAAGTAGTCGAGAGCAAGACTTTTAAAGATTCGGAATCCAAACTGACATTTGCGCTAGGTAAGGACGTTTCCGGCAAAGCGATAGTCACCGATCTTGCAAAAATGCCGCACATGCTCATCGGCGGAGCTACAAACGCGGGAAAGAGCTGCGGCCTAAACTCGCTAATTGCAAGTCTGTTGTTTAGATGCACGCCAGACGAACTAAAACTCGTCTTAATTGATCCGAAGCGTGTGGAACTGAGCCTGTTCGACGGAATTCCGCACTTGGCCTGCCCCGTGGTCAAAGATGTAAAGCTGGCGGCGAGTGTGTTTCGCATGGTAGTCCAGGAGATGGACAACCGCTATGAAGTATTTGCAAGAAACGGCGTGCGCAATATCAGCGGGTATAATGACCGGGTCGGCGAAGATGAAAAAATGCCGTATATGGTCGTAGTCGTAGACGAACTCTGCGATTTGATGATGCAGGCGGCGGCGGAAGTCGAAGCATCGGTGCAGCGATTGACTCAGCTTGCAAGAGCTACGGGCATTCATATTGTCATAGCCACACAGAGGCCGTCGGTGGATGTAATCACGGGCGTAATTAAGGCCAATATATCATCGAGAGTGGCATTTGCATGCTCGTCTTATCATGACAGCAAAACTATATTGGATCAAAAGGGCGCAGAGAGGCTGGTTGGACGCGGAGACAT
>JAEWSK010000033.1 GCA_023398345.1 Armatimonadota bacterium
ATTGGGCGGAGTAAATGTAGCTTCAGCATAACAAAATACATGTTTGCCCGGAATAAGCGATTTCAGACAAAACAAAGGGCAAACTTCTTGCGTCTATTCAATAAGTTTGCCAGTTTCGTTCGCTTCATTGGCCATCCCGGCCTGGTGGCGCTCTTTTTCGGCCTCTAGGGCCTTTACTTCTTCAATTGCCAGCATATCAATATCAGGCAGTTCGGATATATCATTTAGGCCAAAGTATTCAAGAAACTCCTCAGTAGTCGCGTAAAGTATCGGCCTGCCGGGAGCTTGCTTTCTGCCGGCTTCTTTTACAAGCCCGCGCTCGACCAAGGTTCTAATTACACCATCTACGCTGACTCCGCGCACGGCCTCGATTTCGGGCATTGTGCATGGCTGGCGATACGCCACCACTGCAAGGGTCTCCAGCGCAGCCTTTGAAAGCTTTCGCTTGGCGGGCTGCAATATCATCGCGCAGTAGTCGCCAAATTCGGGGCGAGTGCAAATTTGGTAGCCGCCAGCAAGACGAATTAGCTGCAGGCCATGGCCGCAATTAAAATTTTCTTGAAGACTCGCCAGTGCGTCTTCCACACAGCCGACCTCGACATCGAGCGTCTCGGCAATGTGCGCAGCGCTCATTGGCTCGCCGGATACGAACAAAATGCACTCGATCACATGCTTTAGCTTGCCGTTTCGATGTGCCGGAATTTCTTCAGCGCTGATATCAACTGCGACGGCTACGCCGGGAACGGCGTCAGCCAGCGATTCGATTGGCACTTCGGCAATCGGTTCGGCCGACAGCACCTCGCTGATCTCAGTGCATTCCAAATATGTCCCATCCGATGCTTTTTCTCTAGCTTCCATCCTGCTCCACTGTGGTAACTATTTGAATAGGCCCGAATGCCTTTGTCTGTTTGACAGTGACTTTGCGCTGCTTGAGAAGTTCGAGCAACGCCAGAAAAGTAATTACAACGTCAACCCGCGTCGCGCTGTCGTCGAAAAGGTCTTCAAACGCAAGTTGCCCAGTCGAATCGGTAATTTTGCGCCAAACTTCACGCATCCGCATCCGCACACTGACCTTGCGACGCTGGATGCTTGTCACCGGTTCATCTTCGTCGGTATCGAGAAGTATTTTCTGCAGCGCGGCGAGAAGATCGACCGCCGTGATATTGGATAAATCGAACTTCGGCCGCAGATCAAAATCAAGTTCGACCGCGCCCCGCGTAAACATTCGCGAACGCTCGGCTTCGCGCTCTTTAAAAACTTCCGCCGCGCCTTTGTACTTTTCGTATTCGATCAGGCGCTCGACAAGCTCCAGCCGCGGATCAATCTTTTCTTCTTCAATTTCTTGGCCCGGATCTTCCGGCAGCAGCATCCGGCTCTTGATTTCAAGAAGCGTAGCCGCCATTACAAGCCACTCGCCCGCAACTTCAAGGTCGAGCGACTCCATCAATGATAAATACGCCAGATACTGCTCGGTTACCTTCGCGATAGGAATATCGTAGATGTCGATTTCGTTGGAACGAATAAGATGCAGCAGCAGATCCAGCGGCCCTTCAAATACCGGCAGAGTGACTTTATATGGACTGTCATCTGTGTGCGCAAAGCTCACTCGTTCGCTCCTTGGAGAGTTTGGGTACCGGGCTATCGCAATGTTTGAACCAACCTATATAGCATAGCGGATAATTGCGCTTCACTCAAGTGGTAAATTCACTGGGGTGTCCGTCAAATTTTCAAAACTCCGTAAATTCGACAGACCTAGAACTTCAGCGCGGAGAACTCGATGCGGAAGCGGCGTGTATAGCTTGACCAGATTAAGTTCACTTCCTGCCTGCCGATTCCCTTTGCCAAGGCAAACTCGATATCAGAATAGTCGTAAGAGTCGAACCGCTGGTAAGTATTCTGCACGCCCAATGTCCATGTGGGTGCAAAGATATAGCTCATTGAGCCGAATGCGCTTAAGCTGTGATCCGTTATGCCTTTAGTTGCGTAAGCGTAAGCTGTCCATCTATCAGACGGGCTCAAGCTCAAATTTGCGCTTATTCGGTGTTGGCTGTAGCCCGATCCGGTGTTGCCCCATGCATATGAATAATTCAAACCAAGCGAACCTGTCGACTTAAAATTGTGATTTATGCCTGCATTGGCTGACAGAGTCGAGCCAGCATATGGTCCCCAATTGCTGGCCGCAATCAACGAAGTGCTCACATTGCCCAGGCCGCCCAACTTTAGAGGCGTCCCATAGAGTTGCAAGCCACAGCCTGTGCCGAAATGCTTGTCAGCGCCTGTGTCGACACTTATTTTCGATGAGAGCGAATAGTTCAATGCGCCGCCGAAAATCGGCCTCGCGCGCGATTGTATATAGGCATCAGTAGCGGCATAGCCGGAGGAATCGACAAGTTTGTTTGCGCGACCATTTACTGAAAACGTGTAGCGCGGCAGGGATCGGGAATAACTCATGCTGCTATATAGACTCTTGTGAGAAGGGAAATCTACATACGTATAAATTTGCGAGTCATTGCTGAACTCCCTGCGCTGAGTCCACTTTGCCCCCCAGTCGCGGGAGGACGTGATTTGATTGAGCAAAAACGTGCCCTCGGTTGTTCCGCCGAAGTTATAGTCCTGTTCCATGTCCAATTGCCAGCCCGGTCTGCTGGATGAATAGCTCCACCCACTGGACTCGCTTCTTCGCAGCCGCAGCGCGCCTGTTGTTGATGGGGTGAGTGAGTAGTACCATGGCACGTCAAGTCGAAGTCCATCTGTGCCGTATGTTATCAACTGGTTAGTGCCACTGTTTCCACTCTTGAGATTCAAAACGTATAGCGGCACGCTCAGCATCTTTGTGCCGTCCATATAAAAGACAGCCTTCTTGAATTTTATTTCCTCGTTTGGACGGATCACAAGGCTCTCGGCCTTAACAAACATTGAGGCCTCGGTAACGGGCTTGTAGTCCAGCGAACGTGACTTGTCGACATCATCTGTCACAGGCAGGACAAACATATCGCGCCCTCTGAAAGCCATCCGCTTTGCGCCTTCGGCGGCCGGAGTGAGAATTACGCCCGTCATTGAATTAAAATCGTAGTATAACGCACTGGCCTCGATGCGCTTGGACTCACGGCGTATTACAATATTGTTCACACCGGTCTTGCACTTGGCGCGCATTATGTTGGAGATGACGCTGATCTGGGCTTCTTCGGCATTGATTGTCAGACCGCGGTGCGAAATCTCCACCCCACCTGCCGAATCTACAATCCCGCCGTTGGAATCATAGCCTAAATACTTTTTGGAAAAAACAGTGATGAACGATTCGTCAAAAAGCTCGGTTCCCGGCTCGAGGAAATCAACTCGAATCTGCGCAACGGCGTTACCAGTAGTTGAAACAGCCGAGACCATTGCGGTTCCTACTGTCACAGTGCTCTGCAGGCGCACCCTCGCGACGCCGGCCACAGTTCTGGCACTCCGTTCGATGTTACCAATGCTTGAGGTAAAATCCACATTGGTTCCGTCCGAAACAATCCGGCCGCTGGAATCTCGCACTTCGGCAGATATTGTCGTCTCACTGCGCCCATCAGCCACAATTGCGTCTGGGTGCGCTTTGAGCGACATTGTATAAGTCGAAATCGCGGACGACATCGAAGCACAGTTGAGCAGTACAATCACTGCAAAGAATGTGATTAGGGTGCGCATCAGTTTAATAATACTCTACGGCTTGTTTGAGGTCAAACATCTGCCCCACCCCGGGTGTGTGTCAAAACTGCTCTGGGGCTTTGCCCCATACCCCCAGCGGAGTTTGAGGAGCAATGCCCCTTATTGGAGCCTGAGAAAAAACTCTCATGGCATGTTTTCATATTCTGGATTTTTAAGGTCTAAAAATTGTAAATGCGAAATTATTTTACTTCTTCGCTTTTGTAGGTGCGGTCTTTGCGGCAACCGAAGACACAGAAAGGATCTTTGCGCCAAGCGCCTCTACTGCCTTACCTGCAGCAATCGAGACAAGTTCATCCTCTTCCATTGCCTGATCTCCGGCAGCGGCTGAACCACCAACCATAAACTGCTGCATAACTTTGCCGGTTTTTGTCATTACAAGATCCGCTTTGAGAGCAAGATCGACTGTCTTGCTTTTGCTGTCATAAGTATAGCTTTCAACGGAGCCTACAATATAGTAATCGGAAGACATTATTCCAGCAAGCTTATCAGCTTTTGCCTTGTCCGCAAAAAATGGCGACTTCATATCCGACTCTTTGACTACGTTGTCCGACTTAGCCCTCTGGATCGGCATTAAGCTGTAGCTGTAAAGCAATGTCGCATAGTCTTTGCTTTTTGAAAGTGTGGATCGCAGATAATCGGCCACATCCTTACCAAAATTATCGGGCAAGTTTGCGGCGCCATCCGGATCTTTATCGAACGGAAAAACAATCAACGAATGCTTTTGCACTGACCGAGAACTGCTTCTGGACTTAATTAGCCCAAATAGTGCAGCATCGGAACACGCGGCAAACATAAAAACCAACATCGCGGCTAACACGACATATATCAGAAGTTGTCTCTTCCCTAATCTTTGCATCCTAATGATCCCTCCATGTGTTCACTGGCGTTTGTGACGCCGTCCGATCAAAAGCGCGACCCGAACAGCGTCGGGCCGCGCGGTTCAATATCCACTATTTGGGTGCCGAAGGCGGCATCTCCAAAACCTCTGAAGAGGTATTAGCTGCCGGCACATCATTACCCAACGAGAACACACCCCTATAGTCGGAGCTAGTCGTAGGATTCGGGTCGATTTCCAACTGGCAGTTGACATACGCCTTGATCCAATAGCCACTCCATGCTTTTAGAACCCTTTCGGCTCCTGCAGCAGTCGCGGACACCATTACGTAATTGCTAGCCGCTGGGTCATAACGCCATGCGTAGTCACATATCCAACCCGCAGCCTTGGCATCCGCAAGTGACTTCGTCACACCGAGGTATGTTACGTTCACCCCACTGATCGGCAAGCCTATATCTTCTCGCGGATACGCCTCGTACCTAAGATATACTTTCGTCGTGCCGGAAGGCAGCGACTTTGTCAAGTTAATTTCAGCGTCGCCTCTGACATACGGCGAAGTCGCCGCTCCAGGCTGATAGTAGTTTGTAGCTGTCGTCACATCTGCATCTTGTGCTAAATAAACGCCCAGCAGTTTGCCTATCGAACTGGTAGTGGTCGGAACCACCTTCGTCGTAGGACTAGACGAACTAGGTGTTGCAGTCTGCCACGCCTTCTTCCAATTGAAGAAGATATTGCCGAACTGGTTCCACCCGGGAGCCATCGCTATCGAACACGGTTTTAGCAACGGCAGTTTTGTGACTGAATCAATTACCGGCGAGCCAGCTGTATCTGTCTTTAAAGTATACGCTTGCGCAAGTACTTTTATCAGTCTGTACTTGCTATGCATATATCTAGGATCGCCGGACACAACTACTTTTTGCACTGATGGATTGTCCAATGTAATCCATCCCTCGTCTACACCCGACTGTGACCCGACGTAGGACACCCAGACCGCATCGGTATTCGCAGGAAGCGGAGTTGTAAGCGCTATCTGCGTATCGCCCGCCTTAAACGGTATGGTTGCCAGACTATGCACATAGTAATTTGTCCCAGTCGCTGTCGATTTGAGATACACGCCGTTGATATGCGACGCATAGAACGAAATCGCAATCAGTGATCCGGTCGATGGAACTGCCTGCACAACCGAAGTCGAGCCAAGCGCCTCGGCTACCGGATAACCTGACCCGGGATCCGTCGCATCCGGAAGCTTTGGTTTGATCCAGACAGCATCTCCCGCTTTTAGCGCAGGAAACGCCCCGCCAATACTATACCAGAAGTAGCGTCCCGAACTTGGAACCCATCGCACAACCTGCATCGGCAGCGCATATGAATAACCAAATATTCCACCGGGATTCGTCGAACCGATCTGCATCGGCGGGCAAATCATATTTACAAGCGGCGTTGAAGACTCCGGCGAAAGCGGATTCATAACCGCGACCGTCAATGCCGGGCCATTCACATCAACACGAACTTGATCGTTGTGCCCATCTATGGTGGAATCGGTCTCTGCGCCATCGTAGGTCGAATTGCCCGGCCAAATGGCACTTATCTTCCATAGACCGCTAGCAGTAAGCGTTAGACTGTCTCCAGTTATTAATGTGGGATCGGCTTGACTGTAGTAGTAAGCATTGATCGAACCGACCCAATTACCGCCGACTACTTGAGCATCAGACATGCTCGCATTCAACGAAACAGTTGTTGCGTCCGGCTTTGTAACGGTGATTGTAATGTTTCCTACATTTTCAGGCTGCTCGTCCGCTGTCGTATACGGGAAGACGATCGAACCTTTTATCAGGACTTCCTGGCCGACAATCGAACGATCTGTTATAGGCTCACCGTCCTTGCCGACGACCTCAAGGTCGAAGTAAGGAATCATCAGCACAGGCCCAGACTTCTCGCTCGGTATAACCGGAGAGTCGTTAAAGACGGCTGTAGCCGTGCCATCACTCGCCATTACGGTATATGTGTGGTTGCCACCACCCAATTTTTTGCCGGTCACTCTAGCTTGCCATTCCGGCCATCTGGACGTGTCCGCACCAGTATAATCAGGCAGTACCGGCGGAGCCGGCGCTGGCGGCTGAGTAAGCGCAACCATCGTCATCGGGAATGTCTGCTGCGTCGGTTGCCCACTATCTACAATCAGAGTCAGTGCGGTCCTTCGCACATTACCAAACACGGCAACAGGAGCATCATTGTCCGCGTCTTTATACCAAGCTCTATATACGAACGTATCTGCCGTCTTGCCTGAGCCATTACCCAGACCTCCATCAGGCAGCAGCTTCTTGACTTCGTAATCCACAATGACGGGCACCGCATTTGACTCACGAACAACTATTGTCGGGCCAGTCAAAGGTTCAGCGTCCTGAACGCCGTCATTTGCAACAAACACCGCGTTATATGTTCCAGAGGGCAAAAGCACATTGCCATTTGTATCCTTAGTCGATACAACACATGTGTATTGCACACCAATGGAGTAGTTCGGCGATGTCACAGATGTTGTCATTTCCGAAGTGATGATTTTGGTCGGATCATCTTGATTCGTCAATACAACTTTAATGAAACCACCGGAAGCCGGTGCGACAGCATCAACATCCGAATACTTTACTGAGAATGTAAACGAAGTCGCTCCTGAAGTGGGATCGACACTGCCGTTTGTAAGCTTCGGCTGATAATTAACCTGGACTTTCTCATCATTTGAAGCAGTTCCCGCCTGACTTGCGGGGAATCGGGTCACTACATAGCCATCGGACGCCTCGAAATGATAGGCATGCTTGCCTTCGGGAACGTCAGTCAGCGTCACTGCAAGTGCCGCTCCTGTAGCATAGCTGGACACAGTGCCCACAGGTATCAACTGCGCCGTGCGTCCACTGTCGTTAAACACGAGTTTGACGTAACCCTGAACGCCGTCATGGTAACTGGGCCGATCGCCATCAGCATCTTTGTAATACACTTTGAATGTTATCGGCTCGTCTGCAATGAATATGCCGTGAGTCACAGGAGAAGTTGTCGCCGCGCTGGTAGGCTCTACGGCGTAGAACTTAATATACGCCGGTGGCCAAGGCACGTATGTAATATTGACTGCGGCCCCAGGCGTTAGCGACGTCGACAGAGGGATCGTCGCGCTACCTGGAGTCCATGCTGCAGTATTTGCTACATTATCGGAGCCGGACACTTCGACAACGCTGACCACATAGCCGATGCTATTCGGCAATGTAGGTATGGCGTTTGCGCCTGTGCCATCGGCCACACCGGATTGCGTTGCAGTGGCTGGCTTGTATTTGATAAATACATCAGTTGTTCCGGCCGGCACTGCAGTTTGCAATGTGATTGTGCCGTCGACATTGCACGAAGATGATAGCGGCGCATAGGCTGTTGTCAAAGTCGTATCGCTGGCCAGATATACGGCCGTTACTGAGCCTATTGCAGCTGAAACATCCGGAATTACTGTAACCAAGGTCTCGTCTTTAATAACGCCATGCTGAACAATATCGGCGGTATCCGGTGTCTTTGCCAAAGCAGTCGTGAGATGAATCGGATAGCCGGTTGCAGGCGGAGTCAACCCCGTCGTGCTAAGATAGTTCACTTGCAAATTCTCAGCAAGATGAGCATCGAAGTTAGCATTCCAATAGACGCCGAGTAAGCTCAACAACACGTTGTAGTTGCTCGGTGTCACAGTCGAAGCAGATGTGACCGTGCCAAACAGAGACTTTGGCCCTCTGTAGATCGTGCTTGATCCAGTCTTTGAAAGCTCGGGCGCGTTGTTGCCAACCGGCGTAACGCTCACGACATTCGGACCCGTCGATTCGCTCAAGCTGGGGAACCTGGCCATTGTCGAATATGGAGCCGTATTTGTATAACCACTCATATTGAGCAGCCACAACGGCTTAGTCTCTCTGGTTCGGGCAGTAAAATGGAACTTATGTGATCCTACTGCCAGCCTCGGAACGGTGATCTTATATTCAACGCCGGTAGCATAGTCCTGCTGGGTAGCATCAATTTTTCTCATCAGCAACCCATTGATGCCGAAACGCACGTATCTTGCAGCAGCAGTTGCAGGATCTGCTGAGACAATTAGTTTATCGGACGAAAGATCGTCTGTGGCAATGACCAGCTTATTGGATGTGTTGGACTGGATCAGATAAACCCTAAGATATGGAGATGGAACCACATCGCTCCACTCGTTTCCATTGGATATCTGCATCAGCTTGCCTGCAAACTGATCAGTTGTCCAACCCGGATCGGACAGATTGCCGTTGCCGTCGTCAAGCTTGGCAACTATGACTCTCTTCTTTGATGTCTCTAGCGGATCAGCCTCAACTCCGACAATAACGCCATTCAACGGCGCGGCGATATCATCGTTAATGCCCGCATCCACCCACAATCTGGGCGAACCGGAAACATCCGAGCCGGACGTATCGGTAAGCGCGTTATAGAAGTAAGGCGTATCGTTATCGGTGTCCGTCAATGTCACCTTGTAGTCGATACTCTCACTTGTTGTGATGCCACCGGTAGTCGGATTGGGACTGGCCGAACCCTTTGTAAGAATGGGCGGATCATTGACCCAAGGCCCATCGCGCTGCACTATGTTTAATGTGGATAGCCCACGCTCGGTCTGGTGCGCGCCGTTCGCATCGAACAATGCAACCGCTGCTCCGTCCGATGCCTCGAAGTAGTATGTATGCGTGCCACCCGATAGTCCACTCGGAGTGTAGCTAAACACAGCACCGACGTTGTATATAGGTGTGCCGGTGGTCTCTTGCACCATGGGATAAGCAGTTCCATCTATATAGACCCGCACGTAGCTGGGCGCTTGTCCATTGGGTCCATCCGTATCAGTATAAGTAACTGAGTAGGTATATTGTGTATTGCCGGAACCTGTAATAGGCGTCACAGACCCGTTGGAAAGTGAAGGCAGGGTATTTGCAACCAGCGTCTTTGCCATCTTTGTGCCAAAGAAGTAGCTAACTTGCACCCTGTCCGTATCAGTCAGAGATTTGGACATCATGTCCATAAGCGCGTTGGCATCAAAGCGAATTTTTCGATTCCAACGATCTATGAAATAGACGCCCCTCTGATAAGCCTGGGCATATAGCGAGTAAGTCCCGGATGGCACCTCAGTAGACAAGCGCAGCATAGGATTAGTGAGCATGTCAGCATCGAAGTCATCGCTGTAACGACCTACTTTTCTGGGATTGAAATAATTCACACCGTCTGCGGCCTGCGAATTCCAAATTCCCACGACTCCGCCGTCAATGTCACGCGGCAAGCCAGTGATCGGGTCGTTTAAGTTGCCCACAACATACATATTTGAAAAATCGGGCATGAAATGGGTAGCGCCTCTGCCACTGTAAGCATACACGTAGCTGTTATCAAAGCTGACCGCGTAATTTATCTTACGAGCATCTCCCAACATCTGTGTTGTAAAGCGCAAATCATCATAAAGTATCGCTACCTCGCGCTCTTTGGGCACGTATGTGATTGCGATTTGGCCACCCAGTGGGTTAGGCAACACCTGGGCTAGATTGATAGTCGTATCACCAGAGTTGGCCGTCTCCCACGCCTGGAACGGATTGAGCGTCCCTGCATAGTAGTTCACCAATGCCGGGTCGATTGTTGTAGGGTCAAAGGCCGAAGAGTCAGCCCCCACATAAACCCCTGTTACCTCGCCTATATAAGGCAACACTGATGCGTCAGTCGGCTTGACTGTCGAGGAATTGACCAAAGTCCCGGAGACGGCTATGTCTGGAAGCTTGGATGTCAACGCAATATAGTTGTCACCAGCATTGAATGCCTTTGGCCAAATCTTGACAAATGCAGTCGTCATAACATTGCCAAGCGAATCTTTCATCTCTGTTGCCAGCGGTATCTGGTTGTTTGAATCAAGATCGCCCGGCGCATAATACGCAATGTAGACCTTGTATCCGCCCGAAGACATCGATGGAATCGGATTTAATTTCAATGGCTTCTTGACCGCCATGAACTCTTCACCAACTCCACTGAAAGTCGAAGGAACGTATGTGACATAGACGGTCATCCCGTCACTCGCCGGAAGGGGCGCACCAGTAAGCGGAATTGCGCGGGTTGCATGATCAAACACAATCGGATCGCCGCTATAGTAGACGGTGCCGGGGCCACCTGAGCTGTAAGGACTGCTCTCCGTAACCGCCGTGACATTTCCAATGATGCCCAAAATGTCATTGCACGCATTAATATTAACCGTACCGGCTGTCGCATCCCACACACCCGGGACAACATATCCATTATTATCAGCCGGCATGAAGTTGCCCTGCGAGTCATTTTGGTTAATAGTGGCGTATACACCTGCTACAACAGCAATATCATTTGGCTTGCTGGGCCAAATTAAATTTGCTCCCAGCGTCCAAACCGTATCTGATGTCGAATTAATAGAC
>JAEWSK010000059.1 GCA_023398345.1 Armatimonadota bacterium
GGCTTTAGCCGTCCACGTCGCGCCCATGGCAGGCACACACATCATGACAAGCATGACAAAAATGAGAGATGTCGCCAACCATGCCCCCGGGGGCCGAGAAGATCGGGTGGCGCAATTACTTACTTTCGATCCCATGTCCACTTTCCTCCTTAATAATAGGAACTTAACAGAGACCCGGATAACCTCTACGGGATTACTCCGGAGCCAGAGAACAACAAATCCACATGCGCGCACAGTGGCGCACTATTGTGGATCCAATTCCACTTATGTGAAGTATGCCTTTTTTTATGCTGTAAGTCAACCCGGTAAGATTACCGGATTTACACAGCATTAAGGCAAAAATAGACAAAAAAAGACCCCGATCTCGACAAGTCAAGTCAGGGTCGTATTTTATAAATTGCAAAAAGCCGACTGCTTAGGCTACACCCGGCTCCATGCGAGGTTTTTTGCCGGTTGCCGATTCGCCTGCCTCCAATTGAGCCTCAACTGGCTGGCCCTCGACCGTTTCAGTCGACGCCGGAGTTTTTACCGAATCGACAGTCGCGCCTTCCATCAACGCCTCAAACTCCTCGCGCTCGAGCGTCTCTTTTTCAAGCAGCACTTTGACGATCATATCCATCTTCTCTCGATTATCAACGAGAATGGTTTTTGCTCGCTCAAAGCCGGCGTCCATTATGGAACGGATCTCCTTATCAATCGCCTCGGCAATCTGTTCGGAGTAGTTCCGATCTTCCATAACGTCCCTACCTAAAAATGGGTTGCCGTGACGTTTGCCAACTGTCAACGGGCCTATGACTTCGCTCATACCATATTCGCAGACCATTGCGCGAACGAGCTCGGTTGCTCGCTCTAAGTCATTGCCGGCGCCAGTCGAAATCTCGTTAAATACCATCTGCTCGGACACACGTCCACCCAACAACCCGGCCACGCGATCCAAAAGCTCACTTTTTGTAGTCAAATACTTATCCTGCGTAGGCAGGCTCATTGTATAACCCAGCGCCATTCCGCGCGGCAAAATCGAGACTTTATGCACAGGATCGGAATTCGGCAAAAGCTCACCGACAATTGCATGGCCGACCTCATGATATGCAACCATCTCTTTTTCTTTCTCGCTTATGAGCCGACTCTTTCGTTCGGGGCCGGCAATTACGCGGTCGATGGAATCCTCAAAGTCCGCCATGAAAATTTTCGTCTGGTCACGCCTCGCCGCAAGCAGCGCAGCTTCATTTATAAGGTTAGCCAAATCCGCACCTGAAAAACCCGGAGACCTGCGGGCCAGCGACTCTACATTTACATCGTCCGCCAAAGGCTTGCCGCGCAGATGCACATTCAAAATAGCCTCGCGGCCGCGCGCATCCGGATTATCTACTACAACGCGGCGATCAAAGCGGCCCGGTCGCAAAAGAGCCGGATCGAGCACATCGGGGCGATTTGTAGCCGCAATAAGAATAACACCGGAGTTTGGATCAAAACCATCCATCTCGACAAGAAGCTGGTTTAGAGTCTGCTCGCGCTCGTCATGCCCGCCGCCGAGTCCGGCTCCGCGCTGTCGGCCCACGGCATCTATCTCGTCTATAAATATAAGAGCAGGGCGGCTTGCCTTGGCCGTATCGAAGAGGTCTCTTACTCTCGACGCGCCTACGCCCACAAACATCTCAACAAAGTCCGATCCGCTGATATGAAAGAACGGCACTCCGGCCTCGCCTGCAATTGCCCTCGCCAAAAGCGTCTTGCCGCATCCGGGAGGTCCGAGCAACAACACGCCCTTGGGGATTTTTGCACCGAGCGCAACGAACTTTTTGGCATTTTTCAAGAACTCCACTACTTCTTCGAGTTCCTGCTTCGCTTCTTCCACGCCCGCCACATCATCAAACGTGACCTTCGGAACATTCTCATTGAGCCTCTTCGCACGGCTTCGGCCAAAAGAAAGTGCCTGATTGTTACCGGCTTGAGCCTGGCGCATAAACAGCATCCATATAAAAACCAAAAAGACCAGCGGCAGCACAACTGAGATCAGCGTGCCGACGATAGGATTTGAAAAAGGGCTTTTGTCAAACTTGTATTTGACATTGTGGTCGTTGAGCAGCTTTACAAAATCCCTCTGGTCGCCAGGCGGCGGGACATTGGCCTCATACTTGACGCCCTTCTTGTCCTCAAAGCTGAACAGGTCGTTCATAATAGACCCGCGCACCACATCGCCCTTTTCAATCATCGTCCAGGCGACAGAAGTGTCCACGGTCTTAGGCCCCTTGTTCATCATGTTCAAAGGGTTAGACCGCGTAAGCAGCAAGACCAACATTACTATAAAAACAATAGCTACGATGTTTCTGAGATATCGGTTCAACTTTCATCCTCCGGCTCGAATTGCACCGCGCCTGATATATTATACCACGACCCGATTTGCGTCGAAAGCCAAACGTGTGGCGTTAAACAAGCGGCACCCAACAAAAAAATGGGAGCCTCTCGAATATCATTACATTTATGATATACGCCAAAAATTGCAAGAAAGTTTATTTGAAATGGTTGAGCTGGCTGCAAAATGGGTAAAGCTCAACCGAAAACGCAGTCGCGCTCGAAATCTTGAGCGATCAATTTACGACATGTAAGCTGGAGAAAATAAGCCGGTTGCGTATTTTACCTCGGAGCATTAGATCTAGGCTGGCACTGACTTTTCTTATCGCCGCGCTGGCGATGTTGTCGGTGCAAGTGGTGGATGCTGTGTCGCGGCTCAATCGCATTGGGGCGGAGTGCGCGTTTGCAACTCCCACCCACAGTGAAAAATGGGACGCGGCGTTAGGCTATATATCCGATGCGGCCCGCCTAGATTACAGGCAGACACAAATTGCGTTGGCACTGTCGTCCTTGGCAGGAACACTCGCATTGGCGATTTCGTTTGTGATGGGAAACCATATGGCGCGCTCAGTGCGAAAGCTTGCGCGAGGTGCAAAAGCGCTGGCTGTCGGCGATTACAGGCGCAAAATATATATTCGCACGGGCGATGAACTGGAATCTCTGGCAGAATCATTTAATGCACTTGGCGACAGCCTTTTAAGGCATGAGGAAATTCAAAAGGAACAAGCAGAGATGCTAGCGGGAATAGTTGAAGCAGCAAGAGTGGCATCGGCTTCGCTGGATGCGAAAGAGTGCGGCAAAGCAATAGCAAATGCAGTGTGCGCACACCTCGGCGCAAGCGATGCCGCAGTGTTTCGCAAGGACACAGTTGACGGCGGACTGCGAGCAGCGGGCCGATGCGGCAAACGACATGGCGCGGACTGGAAGCGGCTAGCCGCGCATTCGGCAAACTCCGGGGGCTATTTAGTCGTTTCAGAACAAGAATCCGTTAGCAATACAAGCACAGACGCACTGCTCGTAGCCACGCCACTTGTGACCGGATCGGAGACGCTTGGAGCAATCGTAGCTCGATTCGACGCAGGGCTTTCGCGCGAGGAGTTGCTTATAGGGAGCCTGCGCGCTGACGTGCTG
>JAEWSK010000090.1 GCA_023398345.1 Armatimonadota bacterium
GCCGCTACTTCGTCCTCATGTCCCTTGTCTGCAATTACGAGCATGCGCTCTTGACTTTCAGAAAGCATAATCTCATAGGCGGACATGCCCGTCTCGCGAAGCGGAACTTTGCGGACATCGATTTGCATTCCCGTGTCGGCCTTTGCGGTGGTTTCGCATGTCGAGCATGTGATGCCCGCCGCGCCCATGTCTTGAATGCCGACAACATGCCCCGTCTTTAGCGCTTCGAGAGTGGCCTCAATGAGCAACTTTTCAGTGAATGGGTCGCCCATCTGCACGTTGGACTTTCGACTCTCAGACTCTTCAGTTAGCTCGACCGAAGCAAATGTCGCGCCGCGGATGCCATCGCGACCTGTCCGCGATCCGACCAGCAGCACCGGATTGCCCGGCCCCGACGCTCGCGCAAACGCAATGTCATCATGCTTCATTATACCGACGGACATTGCATTTACGAGGCAGTTGCCGGAGTAGCAGTCCTCAAAATAGACCTCGCCGCCGACCGTCGGCACGCCCACGCAGTTGCCGTAAAAGCCGATCCCGCCGACAACATGCTCGAAAAGATAGCGATTGCGTGGATCGTCGAGCGAGCCGAACCGAAGACTATTTAGACAAGCAATCGGACGCGCGCCCATTGTGAATATGTCGCGCAAAATGCCGCCGACGCCGGTCGCCGCGCCTTGAAACGGTTCGACCGCGGATGGGTGGTTGTGGCTTTCCATCTTCATCACGATGCCGTAGCCGTCGCCAATGTCGATGACGCCCGCATTTTCCAGTCCTGCGCCGTCGATTGCTTCACGATATTTTTTGAACAAGCGCAGAATCGGGCGCGAGTATTTATATCCGCAGTGCTCGCTCCACATAACGGCGTACATGCCGACTTCGGTGTATGTCGGATGTCGCCCCAACACGTTGGTTATTTCGCGATATTCATCGTCATTAAGCCCCATCTCGCGATAGACTTTAGGGTCGATAGGTTGTGTATTCGTAATAGGCATCTTTTGGGTCCTTATAAAAAAACTAGCTGAGTCTATCCACGATCGACTGCAATATAAAAGCGCCGTCCGAACTGCCGAGCAATGGCTCAATTGCACGTTCGGGGTGGGGCATCATTCCTGCAACGTTGCCGCGTTTATTAAGAATGCCCGCGATATTGTTGAGCGAGCCATTCGGGTTTGCAGAATCAGTTACATTGCCTTCGGCGTCGCAATAGCGAAGCAGAACTCGATTGTTGTCCTCGAGTTCTTTAAGCGTGTCTGGTTTGCAATAATACTGCCCGCCGTGGTGCGCGATTGGAATACTCAATACCTGGCCCTTTGCACACTTGTTTGAGAAATCGCTATCGTCATTTTCTACGCGGACATTGACATACTTGCATATAAAGCGCAGGGCATTGTTGGGTATAAGCGCGCCGGGGACGAGTTGGGCCTCGCAGAGGATTTGAAAGCCGTTGCATATCCCAATCACCCGACCGCCTCTTTCGGCAAATTCCTGCACCGCATTCATCACCGGGCTGAAACGTGCGACCGCACCCGTGCGCAGATAGTCGCCGTAGGAAAAGCCGCCCGGAAGTATTATGCAGTCAAACCCGCTTAGGTCTGTCGATTGATGCCTTATATAATCCACCGGCTGTTTGAGCACGTCGCGAACGGCAAAATACGCGTCCCGGTCGCAGTTGGAGCCGGGAAAAATCACTACTCCGAATTTCATAAGCTAGTTGTCCTTAATTTTATCACGCAAACCACGATCTATTTTACGATCTCAAACCGGTAGTTTTCGATGTTCGGGTTGGCAAGCAATTTCCGGCACATTTCATCTACATCATTTTCGATGCTGCCATTGCCGTCTGCGATCTCAATTTCGATAAACTTGCCCAACCGGACGCTCTCGATATTGCCGTATCCTAGATTCTCGAGCGCTCCCTGGACAACCTTGCCTTGAGCATCCAAAAGCTCAGGCTTCAGAGTTACGTATACGTTTACTTTGGTCATTATATATCCTCGTTAGGTTTTAAATTTTAGCTTCGCGATTAAGAAATCCCCAGCCTCTCAAATATCTTATCAATATTGCGCAGGTGATGCTTTAAGTCAAAGCAGCCGTCGAGATCGTTCTTGGTGAGCAGTCGCTGCACGTCTGCATCCTGCTCAAGGGCCTCGCGGAACGATACATTATCGTCCCAGCACTTGGCCGCGTTGCGCTGGCAAACTTTGTAGCCTTCCTCGCGGGTCATGCCCTTCTTTACAAGCGAAAGGAGCACATGCTCTGAAAACACGAGTTGGCCCATCATCTCAAGATTGCGCTTCATATTGTCGGAGTTAATTTCTAGTCGGTCTAGCAGTTTCGTAAACGAGTTGAGCATGAAATCTACCGCAAAGCAGCTATCGGGCAAAATAATTCGCTCGGCTGCCGAGTTGGTCAAATCGCGCTCATGCCAGCTCACGACATTTTCCATCGCTGGGATTGCGTTCGACCGAACCACTCTCGCAAGCCCACATATTGTCTCAAATCGCCACGGGTTGCGCTTGTGCGGCATAGCCGACGATCCGCGCTGGCCGGGTAAAAACATCTCTTGAACTTCTAGAATCTCAGTTCGCTGCAAATTGCGCATTTCAGTTGCGAAGTTCTCGCAGCTTGAAGCGATAATTGCTAGTGTGGTCATAAATTGCGCATGCCGGTCGCGCTGGATGATCTGCGTCGAGACCGGTGCGGGCTTCAATCTGAGTCTTTCGCATACATACGCTTCTTGATCGGGGCCGATGTTGCCGAACACGCCGACTGCACCCGAAATTTTGCCCACGGATATTGCCTCGCGCGCAGCTTTCATACGCTCAAGATCGCGAGTGACTTCGCTGTACCAGACGGCCATTTTGAAGCCGAATGTGATCGGTTCGGCCTGGACGCCGTGAGTGCGGCCGATCATTGGGGTCATCTTGTGGGCCTTTGCAAGCTTTGCAATTGCTTCGAGAAGCTTTTCGAGGTCTGCAATTATAATATCTGCCGCCTGACGCATTCGCAGCGCAGTGGCTGTGTCTTCAATATCATAGCTGGTGACGCCGTAATGGACATATTTGCCCTCGTCACCAAGATTTTCAGTTATGCATTTTACAAACGCGATCAAATCGTGCGCAGTCTCTTTTTCGATCTCATCAATGCGTTCGACGGAAAACTTCGCCCCAGCCTTGATCTTGTCGCTGACCCCTGCGGGGATGTTGCCGAACTTCTCCTGAGCTTCGCACACTGCGATCTCAACGTTAAGCCAGCTTTGAAATTTGTTTTCTTCGCTCCAGATATTTTTCATCGCCGGAAGCGAGTATCTCTCGATCATAGCAATCCTTTTCTAATCGCTTCTAATCGCGAAAAACGCGAAAGGGCGAAATTGATTTTGGCTAATTCATCCTCTCAGAGATTCTTTATGTTTCCGAACCGCCTCGCGCAGTTCCGGATATTTGACGCTTAGTATTTGCGCGGCGAGAATGCCGGCATTTTTTGCGCCGTCAATTGCAACCGTCGCTACAGGCACGCCCGATGGCATTTGAACAATGGAAAGAAGCGAGTCCATCCCGCTCAACGCAGCAGATTTTGTGGGAACTCCGATGACGGGTAGGGGAGTAAGTCCGGCGATTACTCCAGGCAGGTGTGCAGCCATCCCAGCGCCTGCGATTATGACCTCGAAACCTTTAGACTCGGCGGATGTTGCAAACTCAAAGACGGCATGTGGGTTGCGATGGGCTGATACTACAAATGTCTCATTTTCAATGCCGAAGCTCGTTAGCGCGTCCGATGCGCCTTTCATTACTTCTGCGTCTGACTTGCTGCCCATAATAATCGCGACTTTCCCTGCCATCTAAAACCCCTTCATAGCAAAACGCGAATCAAGACCAATCCCGAAAGCGAAAAAGCTAAAAATTGCAGAGGGTTTACTATCCCCATTCTGTTTTTCTAACTTCCTACTCTTTCGCGATTGAGGGCATTTTTATAAAAGCCTTGCCCCAATATCATTCCTGAAATGTGCGCCGTCGAACGAAATTTCTTTGACACCTGCATAGGCGCGGTCGATGCACTCGTTGTAGGAGTCGCCCACGGCAGTCACTCCAAGTACTCGCCCACCGGACGTGACAATTTGTCCGTCCTTTGTTTCGGTTCCTGCGTGAAAGACAATCGCGCCGGTCTTTTCGGCCTCGTCTATGCCCGTTATGACCTTGCCTTTTTGATAATTGCCGGGGTATCCACCCGATGCCATCACCACACAAACAGCTTTTTTATCATACCAGGTAATGGGCACGCTGTCGAGCTTTCCGGCGGCTGTCGCGAGGCAGATTTCTGCCAAATCCGTCTTTAGCAGCGGTAAAACGACTTGAGTTTCCGGGTCGCCGAAACGAGCATTGAACTCGACGACTTTTGGGCCTTTGCTCGTCATCGCAAGCCCGCAGTAGAGCACGCCCTTGTAATGTATGCCTCTAGCCTTTAGGCCCTTTAATGTGGGCTTGATAACTGTATCGATGATTTTTGCCTGCATGTCGACAGGAAGCACGGGCACTGGGCAATAGCAGCCCATTCCGCCTGTGTTGGGGCCATCGTCATTATCGTATGCGCGCTTATAGTCCTGAGCAGGCATCATTGGCACGAATGTCTCGCCGTCTACGAAGAACATAAACGATGCTTCCTGCCCGTCCAAATATTCTTCAATTACAACCCTATCGCCAGATGCGCCGAACGCTCGCTTGCCCATAATGATTTCAATGGCTTGCAACGCTTCGTCCTTTGTTTTTGCGACGAATACGCCTTTGCCTGCGGCCTCGCCATCCGCTTTTACTACGATTGGGTCGTCGGTCTTTGCGGCGATGGATTCGATATATGCGTTGGCCTTTGCGGGATCATTAAAGACTTCGCACTGCGCCGTTGGGATGCCATTATCCAGCATTATTTGCTTTGCAAAGACCTTGCTGCCTTCCATTTGAGCGGCTTCTTTGTTTGGGCCGAAGACGGAAAGTCCTCGTTTCTCGAACTCATCGACGATTCCCACGATCAGCGGCGATTCGGGGCCAATGACGGTAAGTTCTATTGATTGCTTTTCAGCAAAGTCTGCGATTGCGCTTATATTCATTACGCTGCCGGGTATGCATTCGGCAATTTTTTCAATGCCTGCATTTCCGGGCAGTGCGTATATTTTTTCTACTGATTTACTTTGCGCGAGCTTCCATGCAAGCGCGTGTTCGCGCCCGCCACTGCCCACTATTAGGACTTTCAAGTCATCCTCCTGTTCGCCTTCGTTTGGGGGCTGAAGTTAAAATCCAGCTTGTAGAGGCGAGTTAATCTTCCGCACCTTCGTAGAGATTTTCAAACGAGGCGAATTCTTTAACGAAGCCGAGCTTGACCGTTCCGGTCGGGCCGTTTCGATGTTTTGCGATTATAATTTCTGTAACTTCAACATTGCGTTTGCCTTCCGCAACGCCGTCCTTGCCGCGTATTTCCTCAGTATCTACAACTTCTTTGCTTTCGTAGTAATCCTGTCTGTAGAGCATCATTACAATGTCGGCTTCGGCTTCTATCGAGCCAGACTCGCGCAAGTCCGACAGCATTGGCCTTTTATCTTCACGGCGCTCGACTGCTCTACTCAACTGCGAGAGCGCAATTACCGGCACATGAAATTCTCTTGCCAGACTTTTTAGCCCGCGCGCGATTTCCGAAATTTCTTGGACTCGGTTGTCAATATTTCTGTTCGATCGCATCAACTGAAGATAGTCCACTATGACCAAATCCAGTCCATGTTCTGCTTTGAGCCTGCGGCACTTCGCGCGCATGCCCAGATGCGTGACGTCGGTTGTGTCGTCGATATATATTGGTGCGCCATAGAGCTTATTTGATGCCTCTGCGATCAATTTCCATTCGTCGTCACCGAAATAACCCGTCCGCAGTCGATGCGCATTGGCCCTAGCAAGCGTGCACACCATTCTTTGCACCAACTGCTCGGCGGACATTTCCACGCTAAATACCGCGACCGTGCGATTATTGTCCACAGCGGCGTTAAGCGCCATGTTCAGCGCAAGCGCGGTCTTGCCCATCGAAGGTCGGGCTGCGATAATGACAAAGTCGGATGGCTGTAGACCAGACGTCATATTGTCCAGTTTGTTGAACCCTGTCGGGATTCCACATGCCTCGCCCTTTTCGTGGTAGCGCTTTTCGATCCACTCCCATGTCTGGTTGACTAGAGGCGTAATCGGTTGAAAATATTCTCCGATTCTGCGCTGGGCGACACCGAAAACTAGCCGCTCGGCTTGGTCTGTAATGCTGTCAATCTCTTCGTCCTCGTTTTGCGCGAGGCCAATAATTTGAGTGCCTGCCGATATGAGCTTGCGAAGTATGGACTTTTGCTCGACTATCTTTGCATAATACTCGACGTTGGCTGCAGTCGGCACGGAGTTGACCAGCGACATTAAATACTCTGTCCCGCCGCAGTCTTCGAGCTTTCCGCGTTTTTTAAGTTCTTCTTTTAAAGTAATTATGTCAACTGGCTCGTCGCGCTCAGCCAATGACATCAGCGCATCAAATACCTCTTGATGTGCCGGGCGATAGAAATCTTCTGCCTGGAGCAGTTCCATTCCCTTCTCAAGAGCGCTGCCCTCAAGCATCATCGAGCCGAGCGTTGATTGCTCGGCTTCGAGGTTCTGCGGAGGCACTTTATCAATTTGTGCGAGTTGAGTTGCCATAATTATCCAAAAATCGAAAGTTCAAAAAATATAGCTTGAAAATATCAGTCGGCAGTGGCGACTATCACATTGATTGTTGCCGATACGTCGTGATGGAGCTTAATAGAAGCTTCATGCGTGCCGACCGTCTTTATTGTTTCGGCGACGTTTATGCTGCGCTTGTCTACCTTGATATGATGCTGTTTAAGAAGGGCATCGGCAATATCTTGATTTGTGATTGACCCATAGAGCTTCGTGCCAGCTCCGGTTTTTCCCTTAATTGTTACTGATGTTCCTTTAAGGCGCTCTGCAATTTCCTTTGCATCCGCCAATTGATGCTCCAGCTTGAGTTCGAGCAGTTTCTTTTTTGTCTCGATTTGCTTTAGCGTGCCTGCATCTGCGGCAGTTGCGAGTTTACGCGGAAACAAAAAGTTGCGCGCATAACCTTCGGCGACATTGACGATTTGACCTGACTTTCCCAGCTCTTTGACATCTTTTGTAAGAACGACTTTCATTAACAATGCTCTCCGCTATTTCGAGTAATGGACGCCTGCGAAGACGTCCGGTTTGTTGTTGACTGCGCTGCTCCACCCGCCGTACAGGCCAAGCCCGCCACCAAGTGTCAGCACTCCTCTTAAGTCATATTGCGGGTCGTTGGGCCTAAACCCATCTCCCGACAGTAAAAAGCAGCTTCCGATTCTCTGATCTACTCCGAAACCGACTCTGGACGCATATATTCCACCGCGCAGAGCCGTAGTGTCGGTCAATATTATTCCGCCTTGCAAATTCGCTCGCGTGGTTTCGCCAATATCGAATGCTCCCAGGCGATAAAATGAATTGTCCTTACCGCCAATTGTGTAATTGGCATCGAAACGATACGAGCCTTGGCTTGTGTTCCACAGCGAGTCTGTCGTAAAGCCGTAGTTCGGTATTGACGCCTTGCGCACCGGCGGACTGGCAACGCCTCCGATTTTGCGGTTCAGATTGCACAGAAGCTGTGTGGCTTGGGCGGTTGCATCGGCCGCATTTTTTACAGTCGACTTTATATTCGCCTTTATTTCTGGGTCAGAAGTTATCTCTCTGACGTTGGCGCTGACAACGTTGAGATTGCCCATCATCTCATTGGCCTGCTGCATCGACGAATCGACTTTCGTAAGCGTGCCGTCCATTTTCTTTGCACTGCCGCGAAAATCAGACATCAAATCTTTTGCCACGACTATCGTCTCATTGAGATTTGACATTGCGTCTTTTGCATTTACGAGTATATCGCGAGCATTGGGCTGCGCATCATCTTTTACAAATTTATCAAGACGGGCAGTAATGCTGACTACATTTCCCGTTGCCTGCGCAACATTTGCCAGAGCCTTTTTAACTTCAGGCGAGGATTCGCACATGAGGCCATGAGCTGCCTGCACTAGATCGTTTGCAGATTTTGCAGCCAAGTCCATTTGCTTTATAGCATCTTTCATGTGCTCAAGAGTTTGTTTGTCTGCAAGCACCGAGTTAAGCCCGGCTGCCGCTGTTTGCAATTGAATTACAAGATCGCCGACATTATCTATAAGTTTGTCGTAATTCATCGGCTCTTTGCTGATGATGCGCATATTTGCGCTCAGACACTTCTTTTTTGATCCAGGTAAAATCTCAACATAGTTGTCGCCAATGAACGCGCCCGTTGTAATGCTTGCCAGAGAGTCTGCCGGTATGCATGCGCCTGTCCATATATTCATGTCTACGCGCGCAGCGCTGTTCGACGTGAGCTTAATATCTGAGACCTGCCCAATCTTTACGCCCGCCATGCGCACGTCAGCGCCCTTGTCGAGTTTGCGGACATCCGAAAATACTGCATATACCGGATACCAGCCGGCACCCAGTGTATAGCCGCGCAAAAACCAATACGAGGCAATCAAAATAAGAATTGCCCCAAATACCAGCAAGCCTACTTTTGCTTCGTTTCTCAGCAGCACCTTCTAATCACCCCTGACCCATTATTGGGTTATTTGTATGGGGCCCTCTGTGGAGCCGTTCATAAACTGTCTGACGGCCGGATCATCGGAGTTTTCCATCTCCTCTGTTGTGCCGACAGCTATTATTTTGCCGCGGTGCAGCATAGCAATTCTGCTCGCGACCCTTTTTATCGTGGGGACATCATGTGTAACTATAACAGATGTCACACCAACTTGGTCTCGTGTTTTTACAATAAGATCGGCAATTGTAGCCGAAGTTATCGGATCTAGCCCCGCCGTTGGTTCATCATAAAGAACAATATCCGGCTCCATTGCAAGTGCCCTTGCCAATCCGACACGTTTTTGCATGCCTCCGGAAAGCTGGGAGGGCAGCATCGCTTCGGTGCGAGGCAGTCCAACCATAGCCAACTTTGAATGAACAACTTCGGCTATTGCTTCCTCGCTCATATGGTTGTGTCGGCGTAGCCCAAACGACACATTGTCATACACATTTAGCGAGTCGAACAGCGCCGCATACTGAAAAACCATCCCAATCCTGCGACGAATGCTGTCGAGATGCTTTTCGGGCATGCGTGCTATGTCGATTTTGTCAATTAGCATTTGTCCGCCCGTCGGCCTTTGCAGCCCGGCCATGCACTTGAGCAATGTGCTCTTTCCCGCGCCGGACATGCCCATGACCGCCATCGTCTCGCCCTTCTCAACGGTCAAATCCACCCTGCGCAAGATCGAGTGTCCGCTAATTCTAAATGATAACTGCAGCGCTGATATCACGGGTGCGCCGTCCTACCACCGAACATTATATAGGCCAGCAGGAAGTTTAAAATATATATAATCACGATTGAGATAACGACCGAATTAGTCGTGGACTTGCCCACGCCGTTTGCGCCGCCGGTCGTCTGAAATCCCTGTTGTGCGCCGACAATAACAATTGCAATTCCAAAGAAAATAGTCTTTACCAAGCCCATTGTCATGTCATATGGCACGACCTGCTGCTTTAGTGTACTGATAAACCCGCCACTTGCGACGCCGTTTGTTACTGCCACGATATATCCGCCGAGTGTGCCGACAACATCCGCAAGCGCTGTGACAGCCGGGAGCATAATTATTGTCGCAAGAAGTCTTGGTACTACAAGATAGCGCACAGGGCTGATCGCAAGTGCGCGAAGCGCATCTATTTGCTCTGTCACCTTCATGCTGCCGATTTCAGCAGCTATTGCGCTGCCTGACCGCGCGGCCACCACAACCGCCGCAAGCACCGGAGCAATTTCGCGGATCATTGAGATCCCAACTACTGCGCCCGTATAGCTTCCGACTCCCCATCGCACAACGATTTGTGACATGTATAGGGCCAAAACTGCCCCTGAAAATGCGACAGTTACCATTATAATGGGCAGTGACGATACTCCGATAAATGCCATTTGGTTGATAGTGTCACGAATATCGACTGCGCCGCGGAGTATGAACCTCACAGCCGAACCAAGCAGCATTGATGTATCGCCAATGAATTCAAAAAAATTGGTGAATGTCTTGTAGGTCAGCTCGCCAGGTACGGAAACTACGGCAGCGAGTTCGTCGCCCACGTCGTGGAGGATCTCGCTCACGACATCGCTCGGCTTGTCTGAATGCCTGTTAGGGTCGTGTCTCATTCTCTCCGGCCTGGTCACATAGAGGTTTTGGTCGCTGGTTGCGGCCAGTCAAAGTATACCTGAGAGCTTGCCCACTGTCAAACGAAAATGGCTATTTGACTATATATAGGGTTTGGGTCTTGCGAACAGCGCTTGCGGCTGATAGTATGAATTATATTTGCAGTCGAAAGGAGCAGTTGTTTCTTGTTGAAACTCGACATGAAAAACGAGGCCGATAAGCAAAAAGTAATGGCTATCGGTCTGATAATTGTAATTATTGCTGCGGCGTTTTTTGTCCTAAAGCCCATGCTGTTTTCTGGAGATGACAGCGCCGGATCGGCAGAGATGGCTCCATCCGAGGCTGTGCCCGTCGAGTCCGCACCGAGTGCCCCAAATCCGGCAGGAGCGCCCGATGGCTCTGCAAATCCAGCCGCTGCGACCGCGCCTGCTCCTGCAGCATCTCCGGCCCCGGCTTCAACTCCATCTGCGGCGACCGCGGCCCCTGCTTCAAAAACCATTACTGTATTTGGATCAGTTGTTGTGACTTATCCGGACGGGTGGGGGATTGGGCTTGCATCGGCCGGTTCTGCGGCTGTATTGACAAATGGCAAAGCAAAATTCGAAGTTCACGCGCCTGATCCAAGGGCAAACAGTGCAAAAGCCATCGCAGATTCTGCTTTGAAATCGCTGTCAAACGGCGGCAGAGTCGTCTCGCAAGGAGCCATCAAAGTTGCTGGTTTTGATTCTTATCAATACACACTCGGCTCAATGAAGATAATAGGCGTTGATGCGCCGATGCGAATTGTTATTGTAGAGTCTGCAAAAAATGGAAGCGTGTCAACATACCGCGCCGCGTTCGATAAAATGGAGTCAGAGCTTAAGTTTCAATAATCGCTGCGCATTATGCTGAGTTTGTGCTAAAATTTAAGGCGTGCTTTTGTTGACAGCCCCGCGCAGGGGCTGGTATAATCTTCTTGCTCGAAGGATGTGGCCGGTCGTTCCAAAATCCTTGCTTGACGGCCGAATGGCACAGTTGCTATAATGTCAGCCGGCCAAGGTTATCGTGGACGATTAGCTCAGTTGGTAGAGCAGTGGACTCTTAATCCATTGGTCCAGGGTTCGAGTCCCTGATCGTCCACCATGTTGGATAAAACCCAACATTTAAAACCGGGCGAGTGGTGGAATGGCAGACACGCTAGACTTAGGATCTAGTGCCGCAAGGCGTGCGAGTTCAACTCTCGCCTCGCCCACCACGTCTTTTGTTGTATGAGATATGCGGGGGTGGTTCAGTGGTAGAACGCCACCTTGCCAAGGTGGATGTCGCGGGTTCGAGTCCCGTCCCCCGCTCCATTGTTTTTCGTATAGGGTACAGTCTGCTGTATCCTTTTTTTTATGAGGGAAATGAGTATGCAGGTTACGCAGGAACAGATCAGTCCATGTGAGATCGGGCTCCGCATCGAAGTCGATGCAGATAAAGTCAATGCTGCTGTTGATGAGACCTATCGGGAATTTTCAAAGCACACCAAGATACCTGGATTCCGCCCGGGCAAAGCTCCCAGAGCAATTGTTGAGCGGTTTGTCGGCGAAGAACATGTTAAAGAACATGCCGCTGACATTTTGATCCAGCCCGCGTACTCCGAGGCTCTAAAAGAGGCCAATATCGATCCGTGGGCTCCTGCCGACGTTGAAGTTGTTGAGTTTGAGTTGGGTGGGGCATTTATTTTTAATGCAAAAGTGCCGCTAGCTCCCAAGATCGAGCTGGGCAGCTACTCTGGACTCGAAATAGAGCGCAAACTCGACAAAGTGACCGACGAAACGGTCGATAAAGAGATTAATGGCTTCATTGAGAGAGCCGCTACGTTCGATCAGATCACCGATCGCCCCGTAAAAGAAAATGACACTATCGTCATTGATGTAAAAGATGCAGATGAGCCGGATGCCGAGCCGAAGCGTCAAGTTACAGTAGTCGGCGAGAATGTGCCCGATTTCGACAAGGGCATTGTCGGCATGAACATTGGTGACGAGAAGAATATTGAAATCACTTATCCCGAAGACCATCCGGCTGAGGATTTACGCGGTAAAACAAAGTCGTTTGGTGTGAAACTCGTCGAAATTAACGAGCGCAAGCTGCCCGAGTTGACCGATGAGTGGGTAAAAGAGAATTTCAGCGCGCCTTCTGCTGAGGGTGAGGAGCCTTCCGCAGACGCTATCGATACTGTCGATAAGCTTCGTGCAAAGATGAGACAAGCTATCGAGAAGTCGGCGGAAAATTCTGCCGATAATGAGGTGCGCGAGAAGATAATTGACGCTATTGTTGAAAACTCCAAGATCGACTTTCCCGAAGTTATGGTCAGAGAGCAAGTAAACGAGCGACTCAATGAAATGATGGAAGAATTAAAGAAACGCCAGCTTACTTTGGATGACTACCTCAAGCATCTGGGTAAGAATCTGGAAGAACTGCGCGCAGAATTTGCTGAAGATTCTGCAAAAGCTCTGCGTGCAAATCTCGTCGTTCACGAAATTGTGGAAAAAGAAAGTATCAAGGTTGAAGATTCTGATGTCGACGACGAGATCAAGTCCATGTCTGAGTCGCGCGGCGTGCCTGTTGAGTCAATAAGAGCTTATCTTGACAGCACTGATGGCCTGACAAACATAAGATATAGGCTTTTGCGCAAAAAAACACTGGATTTTCTGGTTGCCGCTTCCAATATTAAAAACGTGGGGCAGTGAAGCCCAGTCGTTGCCTGCCCTGTCGAAAGGAGTCGTAGGGAATTATGTCGCTTATCCCTATGGTGGTAGAGCAGAGCTCGCGTGGCGAGCGCGCATATGATATCTATTCCCGTCTATTAAAGGACCGGATCATCTTCATCGGCACCCCGATTGACGACGATGTCGCCAATTTGGTCATCGCCCAGTTGTTGTTTCTCTGGAAGGAAGATCCTGATAGAGACATCGACGTCTACATCAATAGCCCTGGAGGGTCTGTCATAGCTGGCCTTGCTATCTATGACACAATGCAGATCATCAAACCGCAGGTGGCAACCACCTGCGTGGGGCACGCTATGAGCATGGCCGCTGTGCTGCTTGCTGCGGGCACGAAAGGCAAGCGCTGCGCGCTTCCAAATTCCCGCATTATGATTCATCAAGGCAGCGCCGGTTTTCAGGGTACGCCTTCGGACATCGACATAGTCGCAAAGGAAGTGCTTCGATATAAGTCACTTTTAGTGGAACTTCTTTCTAAGCACTCAGGTCAACCAGTTGAGAAAGTCGAAAAAGACATCGACCGCGATTACTACATGTCGCCCGAAGAAGGAATTGAGTACGGCTTGGTAGACAAAATCCTATCTGGCCCGCAGTAGATAGCATTGAGCCGATTAGCTATCAGCCAAGGCAAGTGATACTTGTGACAAACAAAGCCCATCGCTGCGGCTGATAGCTCAGGAGGATTGGACTTGGCAAGAATTGGTTATGATCGCACCGGCGAACGGTGTTCTTTATGTGGAAAAAGCCGCGACCAAGTGCGCAAGCTGCTCGTGGGAGTCTACGGCGGCATATGTCTGGACTGCGTCGAGCTGTGCAACGAGATCATTCGTGGCGAGGCGAAGCAATCGCTTGATTTTGAGTCTGCAGGCTCGGTTCCTAAGCCAAAAGAGATATATCGCATACTGAGTCAGTATGTCATTGGCCAGGAAAAGGCAAAGCGCACATTGTCGGTTGCAGTGTATAACCACTTCAAGCGAATCAATGCTCAGATGTCGGACGTCGAGTTGGCGAAGTCCAATATTATGCTTATTGGGCCGACCGGCTCAGGTAAGACTCTTCTTGCTCAGACGCTGGCAAAGATACTTAATGTCCCATTTGCAATTGCTGACGCGACATCGCTTACCGAAGCGGGTTATGTCGGCGAGGATGTCGAGAACATACTGCTTAAGCTCTTGCAGGCCGCCGATACCGGCGACAGCCTACAAAATACAGTCAAGAATGCCCAGCGCGGAATAATATATATCGATGAGATAGACAAGATTACGCGCAAGTCCGATAACCCTTCAATTACTCGCGACGTCTCAGGCGAGGGCGTTCAACAGGCACTGTTGAAGATACTCGAAGGCACAGTTGCCAGCGTTCCGCCGCAGGGCGGGCGCAAGCATCCGCAGCAGGAATACGTACAAATTGATACGACCAACGTTTTGTTTATCTGTGGCGGAGCTTTTGAGGGCCTTGACGATATTATACGGCATAGGGTGTCGGACAATAATATGGGTTTTCGCGCTGACATAAAGAGCAAAAAAGATCAAGGAGTCGGCGAGATTCTTTCTCAGGTGATGCCCGAAGATCTACTAAAATTCGGTCTCATCCCTGAGTTTGTGGGCAGGCTGCCTATAGTTGCCACACTTGACGCGCTAGATCAAAGTGCGCTCGTCCAGATTCTTACTCAGCCTAAAAATGCGCTTGTAAAGCAGTATCAGAAGTTCTTCGACTACGATGGAGTGGATCTTGCATTCACTGATGAGGCTCTGTGCGAGATTGCAAATGAGGCGCTCGGACGCGGCATGGGCGCAAGGGCCCTGCGCGCCATTATAGAAGAAGTGATGCTCAACATCATGTATGAGATTCCATCCCAAAAAGATGTAAAGAAGTGCATCGTAACTGAAGAAACTATTCTGAACAAGAAGGAGCCTACGCTCGTCACATTGAGCGAGGTCAAGCAAGCGTCTTAGTATGTCTTATATAAGTCAAGGAATTCAGGATGAATTGCCTGTGCGCAATCAGGACGAAGGCGTGCCGCGCAAATTGCCCCGTGTTTTGCCGGCGCTGCCGGTGCGTGACACGGTTTATTTCCCGCATATGCTTTTCCCGCTTTTTTTGGGGCGGGAAAAGTCGATCCATGCTCTCGACCATGCTCTTGAGACCAATAGATATATTCTATTGATTGCTCAAAAAGACGTATCCGTCGAGGATCCGACCCCAGATGATGTGTACAATGTCGGCATTATCGCCGAAGTAATGCAAGTTCTGCGCGTGCCGGATGGAACTGTCAGAGTCACCCTCGAAGGCATAGAGCGGGCAAAGATATCTCAATTCACACAAACCGATCCATTCTTCAAAGTTAGCATCAAGCGTCTCCCCGACACTCGCCACAAGGGTCTGCGAATAGAGGCGTTGATGCGCAACGTCACTACTTTGTTCGATCAGCTCATACAGAATCAGGGCAGTCAGAGCGGCCGTCCGATTCCGCCGGAACTGCTTATGAACGTGGTGAGTATC
>JAEWSK010000100.1 GCA_023398345.1 Armatimonadota bacterium
TCAACTCCCCTGCCCGCGCCAAACACGGCTTCGCCCATTGCCCCAGCCGTGGCATCGTTATCGAGATATGCTGGAGCGCCGAATTGCCTCGAAAATATCTCAGTAAGACACAAGCCCTGCCAGCCCGGAAGATTTGAGACTTTATGAAGTGTGCCCGACTTGCGATCCAGCGGCCCCCCGCAGCCAATGCCAATGGCCGCAATTTTTCGACCGGACATCTTTATCACTTCATCCGCCGCGGACAATATCATCGCTATATTTGCATCTGGCCCAAGGGTGTTTGGCGTAAAAATGCGCTTTTGTGCGAGAATGTTGCCGGACTCGTCCGCAACGCCGACGATTGACTTCGTTCCGCCTATGTCAATTCCGAGAATTGCCAACTCATCTGCCCCCAGCGTAAAGTGCCAATGCGCAATTGGCGTAGTTTGCGTTTGGCTACAAGAATAGCTAAAGCTGGGGCTAAAGTCAAAACACTAATTAAAGCCTAATATAGAGTCGACTTAATCCAATCAACAATAATCTGAGCCATGCGCAGATGAAGGCGAGCGGACTTTCTGTCATAATTTTGCGCAGGAACTCCACTGACCGCCTCAGGGCTTCGAGTAGCAAGAAATTCGGGGTTGAGTTCGGCGGCTGCGTTCATTACTTCTGTAGGCGCATCGATGCCATTGCACATTTGAATGAGATTGTGACCGCGGGGAATCTTGCTCAACCTCTGAACACTTGCAGCTTTCAATGCCATCTCAGCAGCTTGCTGTGCAAAAAACACGCTGGCGAAGTAAACTCCCGCATCGAGCAATGTTACTGCCGCTGCGTAATTCGCCCTCGCCTGCGACCAGCATGCTTCGGCCAGTTTTCTAAGTCCTATCCAATTTTCAGGTTGCTGTTCCATAGGGATTAGTATTTACCCTTTTTGCCTGTGCTTCAATGCAATATATCAAAAATATCAAACACAACAAATTGTAATTAGCATATTTGACGCGCAAATGGCATAAATCTATTGACAACACAAAAGCTCGTCGAGTATACTTATAGAGTTATGAAGACAGCATCTTACCTGTTTATCCACGGAGGAAACTATAAGTGGGGCTGGCGCTACTCCAATTAGCATGGGGTAGTCGGCATGGCATCAGGTAGATATTAACTGAGACACTCGCAGTAAGCCGGGGACTATCCTATGGGAATGGTCCACGGCTTTTTAGGTGTGCTGGCAAAATGCAAAAAGGTCGAGGGCCATAGTGTCCTCGGCCTTTTTGCGTTCTATGGAAACAGGAGAAAATAATTTGAAAAAAAGAATACTTACTGGAGACAGACCCACAGGAAAACTGCACCTTGGCCACTATGTCGGCTCACTAAAAAGCCGCGTGGAACTGCAGAACGAATATGACTTATTTGTAATAATCGCCGATGTTCAGGCACTAACGACAAATTGGGATCGACCCGAACAGCTCGCGACCGATCTTCGCGAGGTGGCAAAGGACTATCTTGCCGTCGGCATCGACCCGAAAGTCGCAACGATTTTTGTTCAGTCGATGGTTCCGCAAATTGCAGAGCTGACGATATTTTACTCGATGTTCGTACCGGTCAATGTCCTGCGTCACAACCCGACAATTAAAACCGAGGCCGCGCAAAAAGGCTACAGCGAAATGAACTATGGGTTCTTGGGCTATCCAGTCAGCCAAGCTGCCGATATAACATTTTGCAAGGCGAATTTAGTCCCAGTAGGCAAGGATCAATTGCCTCATCTCGAATTGACGCGAAAGATTGTGCGGCGGTTCAATGATCTATACGGCGAGGTTCTAGTCGAGCCTGAGGCGATGGTTCAGTCACTGCTAAAGGGCCTTGACGGTAACACAAAAATGAGCAAGAGCTTAGATAATGCTATTTATCTTTCTGATTCTGCCGACGAGGTTCTGCGAAAGGTCAAAACCGCCGTTACAGACCCGGCCAGAATCAAAAAAGACGATCCGGGACACCCGAAAGTCTGCACGGTATTTGCGTATCACAAGGTATTCAATCCTGAATTCGTGCCGGAGCTTGATAAGATGTGCAAACAGGGCAAAATCGGCTGCGTCGAATGCAAGACTCGGCTTGCAGCGGCGCTCAATGAATTGCTGGATCCTATTCGCGAAAAACGAGCATACTATGATGCACATATCGACGAGATCGATGATATTTTAAAAGCCGGGACAAAGCGAGCAGTCGAGACTGCTGCACAGACGCTCGAAGAAGTTCGAACCGCAATGAAAATCGACTATTTTAAAAAATGAGGGTTTATTGCCATGGGCATTTACAATCCAGACAGACAAGAATTTATTAGGCGCGCAAAACATGGCAACATGACCCCTGTGTATCGCGAGATATTGGCGGACATGGAAACCCCCGTCAGCGCGTTTAAGAAAATCACAAAAAATATTGATGGCAGTGACGCCATAAAATATTCGTTTCTGCTTGAAAGCGTCGAGGGCGGCGAGCGCATCGCTCGTTACTCGTTTATTGGTAATGAAGCAGATGTCGTCATAAAGAGCAAAGGGCGCGACGTCGAAATAGTAAAAGATGATAAAACTGAGCAAATTACACTAAAAGATGGCAAAGACGTACTCGAAATACTCAAAAGCGAATTTGCTAAATTAAACTATGTGCAAGATCCCGATTTGCCGCGCTTCTGTGGCGGGGCAGTTGGCTTTATTGGATATGACACAGTTCGATTTTTCGAAGATCTGCCGGACAACACCATCGACGATCTTCAGTTGCCCGACTGCACACTAATTTTCACCGACACGCTTCTTATATTTGATCATGTGCGCCATAAAATCCGTGTTGTTTGCAACGCACGCATAGATGATGATGCTAATGCGGCCTACGATCAGGCAATTAAAAAAATCGAGACGATGGTCGACAAACTGCGCCAATCTCCACCTTCGCAAAAAAACTCATCTCGCACAAATTCACACTTGGAAGGGTTTACGTCAAACTTCAAGCGCGAAGATTTCGAGGACGCTGTTCGCAAATGCAAAGATTATATTGCCGCAGGTGATTTGGTTCAGGTCGTAATCAGCCAGAGGTTCAGCACTAAGATCAGCGCGGACCCGTTTGATGTCTACAGAGCGCTCAGAAGCCTCAATCCTTCGCCGTATATGTACTATCTTTCATACGGCGACACAAAGCTGATCGGCTCCTCACCGGAAATTTTAGTAACCGAGGAACGCGGTAATGTAACTGTTCGCCCCATTGCCGGCACTCGCCCCAGAGGCCAAAGTATCGAAGAAGACAAGGCGCTTGAAAAAGAACTCCTCGAAGATGAAAAAGAGCGCGCCGAACATATTATGCTCGTCGATCTCGGCCGAAACGATATAGGCAAAGTCTGCGAATACGGCAGCGTTTCAGTCGATGAGCTCATGGCAATCGAGCGCTATTCACATGTAATGCATATCGTTTCTAATGTCCGGGGCAAACTCAGAGAAAATAATGACCAGTTCGATTTACTGCGAGCATGTTTTCCGGCAGGGACAGTCTCCGGCGCGCCGAAAGTCCGCGCAATGGAAATTATCGACGAACTTGAACCAACACGCAGGGCCACATATGCAGGCGCTATCGGATACTTCAGCTATTCAGGCGACATGGATGCGTGCATAACTATTCGCACAATTCTTATACATAATGGCACAGCATATGTGCAGGCAGGCGCTGGACTCGTCGCTGATTCAGACCCAGCTTGCGAATATCAGGAGACACAAAACAAGGCAAAAGCGATGATGAATGCTCTCGTCACCGCCGAGGAGGGGCTGGAATGATCTTAATGATAGATAACTACGACAGCTTTACCTACAATCTCGTTCAATACCTCGGCGAGATGGGCCAGGAGCTTAAGGTGTATCGAAATGACAAGATCACACTTGAAGAAATAGAAGATTTAAAACCAGATCGTATTGTCATTTCGCCCGGCCCATGCACACCATTAGAGGCTGGTGTATCTGTTGATACAATCAAGCGCTTCGCAGGAAAAATCCCAATTCTAGGTGTGTGCCTTGGGCATCAGAGCATTGGACAGGCATTTGGCGGCGAAGTAGTGCGTGCAGGTCGGCTCATGCACGGAAAAACATCTATGATTTATCATACAGGCGAAGGCATATTT
>JAEWSK010000101.1 GCA_023398345.1 Armatimonadota bacterium
AATTTCAAGATCGCGCATGGCGATTCTATAGCCGCTTCCCAGACCGGTAAACTCGCGGATAGCATCAAGTCGTTTTTCGGCTACTTCTGTGAGCATTTTATCGGGACGGTAGATCAAATACGCATACGCCTGCCGGTCGGATCGGCCCACACGGCCCCTGAGCTGATAAAGCTGTGCCAAACCAAGCTTGTCGGCATCGTTTATTACTATCGTATTTGCATTTGGCACGTCCAAGCCGCTTTCGACAATGGTTGTGCAGACGAGCACATCGAATTTGTGCTCATAAAAGTCCATCATGACCCGTTCGAGTTCACTTTCGCCCATCTGCCCGTGTGCAATATCGACTCGCGCGTATGGCACGAGCTTTTGCACTTGATCGGCGACATGGCCGATGTTTTCGACTCGATTGTGCACGAAAAATATCTGGCCGCCGCGGTCGAGTTCACGCACGATTGCCTCGCGGACAATGCTGGTTTCGGCTTCTCTAACCAGAGTTTTGATAGGCATTCGACCTTCGGGCGGGTCGTTAATTATGCTCATGTCGCGTATGCCAGCCAGCGACATGTGCAGTGTGCGAGGTATTGGCGTGGCGGTCATTGTCAGCGCGTCGATTGACTTGCGAAGCTGCTTGATCTTTTCTTTGTGGCGCACGCCAAATCGCTGTTCCTCGTCTATTATGAGCAGGCCGAGGTCTTTGAACTCGACGTCTTTTGACAGCAGCCTGTGAGTGCCGATGACAATATCCACCGTGCCGTACTTCAGCCCCTCCGCGACTTCCTTTTGCTCTTTGGCCGTGCGGAAGCGCGAGATAGTTTCGACTTTGATGGGAAACGCGGCTAACCGCTCTGTGAACGTGTTAAAATGCTGCTGAGCAAGCACAGTGGTCGGGCAGAGAACAGCAACTTGCTTGCCATCGCCGACTACTTTGAACGCGGCGCGAATTGCCACTTCGGTTTTGCCGTATCCGACATCGCCGCAGATAAGTCGATCCATCGGTTTTGTCTGTTCGAGGTCTTTTTTTACATCGTATATTGCGCCGAGTTGATCGGGAGTCTCGTTAAATGGAAATGCCGACTCCATCTCCTGCTGCCAAGGCGTGTCGGGGCCGTATGCATGTCCGCCGAGCGCCTGTCGCCAAGCGTATAGCTCAACTAGTTCTTTTGCCATTTCTTGAACGGCCTTTTTTACGCGTGTTGTCGTGCGATACCACTCGCTGCCGCCAAGTCGATGCACAACGGGTGGAGTGCCCTCGCCGCCTATGTACTTTTGCACGCGGTCGATTTGGTCTGATGGGACATAGAGCTTATCTTCGTGCGCATATTCGAGCAGCAGATACTCGCGTTCGACCCCGCCGGTCGAAAGCTTTGTAATTCCGCGATAAAAGCCGATGCCGTGGCTGATATGGACGACATAGTCGCCTTCTTTGAGGTCCAATATGCTCGATATTGGGATGCCTTCGCGGCTGGTCTTGCGAGGACGGTGGAGTCGCTGTTCGCCGAATATTTCCGAGTCAGTCAGCACAACGAAATTCGCATCGATGAGCTTAAAACCCGTGCGCAGGGGCGCATGCGCCACAAAAGTGGAGTTATTTGTACGCAGTTGTGAATTACTTATGGACTCGTCTTCGAGGGCAGTTGCAATTATGCCGAACTCCGCCAGAATCTCGAGCATTCGCTTGTCCTGACCGGATGCGATGACGACAAGTTGGTTGTTTGACATCCATGTCTTGATCTGATCGGCGACAGCCTCTATATGCCCGCCAAATGAGTCCATTGGCTTGGAATCGATCTGAACTTGAACGTCTGCTTTGGCCCAGGCGATTGGCCGAGATAGCAGTGTCAAGTCTATTGCCTGATGTCTTGCCAGCGCATGCTTGATTGTTGACTCAAACGGCATGTGCTGGCGTTTTTGGCTTGCAAGAAGAAGCCCGCGGCCGGCGCGGTTGATGAGCGTCTCGACCATTTTTTCTTCATGCTGTTCCCAGTGCGATTTTATCTGCATTGGTTCGTCTAGCACGACAATTGCGTCGGACGGCAGATAGTCGAAAATAGACACTTCGTCCGGGTGCAAATACGGCAAGTAAAACTCAATCTCGTCGAAGTAGGCCAAATTTTCGATGCGTGTGATATCATCCTCGACTTTTTCTGATATGCGCTTGGCGGAATCGGCGCTCTCCGCTCCGTCGAGGCTGGCTATTTGGCTGGAAAGCTCTTTTTTTATTTTTACGACTGCCTTTTGGGCGCTTTCTTCGGTCATTAACACCTCGCGCGCAGGCAGCAGCAGGGCGGACTCGATCTTGTCTGTGCTGCGCTGTGAGGCGGAGTCGAAGTGTCTGATGCTCTCAATTTCGTCGCCGAAAAGCTCGATGCGCAAGGGGGTCTCTTCGCTCGACGCAAATATGTCGATGATCCCTCCTCGGCGAGAAAACTCGCCGTGGCGATCAACAACGTCGGTGCGTTCGTAGCCCATTTTGACGATCTGATCGATTAGAGCGTCCATGTCGAGTTCGTCGCCAACTTTTATCGAAACGCATGACTCGCTCATCACATGTCGCGGCATTGTGCGTCTCAATACGGCGTTTATCGGCGCTACGACGATCACCGTGCGGCCGGATGCAAGCGCATGCAATGCCCCCATGCGCTCCCCGATGACGCTGAAATTCGGTGCGCCTTCCTCGTAAATCATCGCATCTGATGGAGGATAGAAGACGACCTGCTCGCGCGGGATGCCGTATAGCGGCAAATCTTCGGTTATTCGCTCAGCCTGTTCGTATGTATATGTGACGAGCAGAATTGTCCTGTTCATCTCATCGAACAGTCCCGCCAGCATCCAGCTTTTTGCGGCGGCCGCAAGCCCCTCGACTTGCACCATGCGCGTGCCGTTGGAAAGCGAGTTAATTATCTCGCGAGTCTTTGCAAAGTCTTTGTTGAGTTGCAGCAGCGTTTCAAGCATAGTCTTAATTATCTATTCCCAGTACATGGCCATAAAGGACTTTGGCAAAAAAGGTGGGTATTGCCAAAGCCCTGAAATCGTGCGTATTCGACTGAGTTCATGGTACTGCGAGGCAGATGGAGTGTCAAGGTGACGATGCGATAAACCCCCCAATACTTCCTTTCTTGAAATGAAGAGAACGCAGCCTATTTATTTTTCGACTTTACCTTCGATTTTGTCCCTAAGAGCTTGCGCAGTCTCGATTACATCTTTGGGCGGATTTAGCGACTTTATTTTGTCGATAAGCTCAATTGCCTCGTCTTTTTTGCCTTCGTCACCAAGAAACGACGCGAGCGTAATGTATGAATCAGGGTTATTGGGGTGCTTCTCGACAAGTGTCCTATAGGCTTTTTCTGCGTTGGCCTTGTCGTCACCGGCTTCGTA
>JAEWSK010000245.1 GCA_023398345.1 Armatimonadota bacterium
ATCTAGCGCTTTAGCATAACTTGGAGTTTCATCGACACACTTTTTATATGATGCAAGCGCATCGTCAGGCTTGCCCATGCTCTCTTGGACACTGCCGGTAAGATAGTAGCCATTGCCCTTAATTGAAGCGTCGCTGTTCTTGGTCAACTCAGCATACTGAACGAGCGCGCCGTCGTAGTCTTTCTTTTTAACAAGAAAATCTGCGTATTGTGTCCGCGCATTTATATCGGTCGGGTGCGCATCAACGATCTTCTTGCTTTCTTCAATGGCCGTATCAAGCTGGTTCATCTTATCGTAAAGCCTCGGAATGGCCATCGCAGTGCTTACGTCGTCTTTTTTGAGACTCACCAACTTGCGGTATGTATCGATCTCACTCTTATAATCTGCCTTAGAGTCGTAAACATTTGCAATGCGAAGCAGAGTATTGGCGTTTTTTGGGTTAATAGCCAGAATCTTTTTGTATTGCTCAAGGGCAACATCCGATTTTTTCTGCTGTTCGTATATTTCCCCGAGCACCAGCAGTGGCGCTTCGTTCTTTGGTTCTTTAGCAGTAGCTTTCTGGAGAAGCATTATAGCGTCATCAAACTTTTTAGCCTGCTGCAAGCAGGAAGCCGCGCTGACCATAGTCGGCACGTCCCCGTTTTTCTTATTCATTGCCTTTTGATACTCTGCTGACGCAAGATCATATTTCTGTTGCATCTGCAGCTTTGAGGCAATTTTCAAGTTTGGCGTTGGGTCTTTAGGATAGCTCTGCTCCCACTTGCGCAGGATTGCAATGGACTCGTCAGTTTTTCCTTCTGACTCCAGCACATATGCATACACATCGATTGCTTGCTTATCTTTGGGGGCCAAATCCACTGCCGTTTTCGCTTGAATATGAGCCTCTTTGAGCTTCTTTAAATTAGCACTATTTAGCGCCAGAACAACGTTTACTGGCGTATCCGAGCGTGTCATCTTAGCAGCCAACAAGTAGGGTTCGGCCTCTTTGAACTGTCCCTTGCCGTATAGCAATCGACCAAGGGTCAAGTTGTATTCATAGTCCGTTTTATTTTTTGCGATGGCTTTCTTTAGCACACTAATTGCGCCATCGGTCTTGTTAGTCAAGCTGTTGAGCTGCGCAATGCTCATCACTGCGCCATGCGCCAATGGCGAGTCTGTCCATGCGATCTTATCTAGGTGCGCTATAGCGCCAGCGAAGTCTTTCAGATTCTCACATGCCAACGCTGCGAGCATACGTCCGCGCTGGTCATCGGGAGATAGATAGAGAAACTTATTAAGCGTCTTGCGTGCATCCGAATACTGCTTGAGATTGACCTGGCAGTAGCCAAGATTATACAACGCACCTTTGTCATTTGGATTTAATGCTGCGGCCTTTTTGAAAGCCGGCGCTGCAGCTTTGATATTCTTGTTCTGCAGATAGGTCACGCCAAGAAGATACTGTGCGGCTCCGTCTTTTGGCGAAACTGCGGCTGCCTTTTTCGCATAAGTCAGTGCGTTTGCGTTCTTCCCGCGAAGAAGAAGCACTCTAGTCAATTGAGTCAGCGCCACTGGGTTTTTGGGCTGAAAAACAAGAGCTTGTTTAAAAGACGACTCAGCATTAGCCGCGTCCTGTTTCTGCATATAGCACATGCCCAAGTTTATGTAAACCACGGGCTGCCCAGGCATCAGTTTTTTAACGATGCGAAACTCTGCAATAGCAGCGTCAACTTTGCCTGACCTTGCAAACTGAACTGCATTTGCAAAGTGCTTCTGAGCTTCGGCCGGAGCCTGCTTTTTCGCTTTTGCCGGAGCTGGTTGGTTTTGTTCAAAAGAAAACTGTGCGGATGCGCATTGGGAGAGCGCGATGAAACATGCGATAATTATCGCAATACGAATGCGAGGAACCATAGATATCAAGATACACACCTCTACTGAAGCATCTGATACAATTTTATTGTTGCACACGCAAAAAGTCAATGATGACTGGACGCAATCTCCATCTAGCACGATGGATATGCGGGAATATCGCGATATTTGGGAAAGAATATCGAGACGGTCAGTGTGGAGGCGTTAGTGCGATTGTGGACTCAAATTTTGCACTATTCGAAAACAGGCAGCATGCCGGCAGAGAACTTGCTCGCAGCCTTGAGCAATTCCGAGGATCAGGTGCAATAGTTCTTGCGATACCGCGTGGAGGAGTGATCGTTGGCTTTGAAGTATCTCGTGCACTCGATCTCAAACTCGACGTGATCGTATCGCGAAAGATTGGTGCGCCGGATCAGCCTGAACTCGCAATCGGAGCAGTTGCCAGTTGGGGCGATCATGATGCAATCCTCGATAAAAAACTAATTAGCATGCTAAATGTGTCTCGTGATTATATCGAGCACGAGGCCCAGATGCAGCTTTCAGAAATTAACAGACGGCTGAACGCCTACCGTGGAACGCTCGATCCGCCAGAGGTAAAAAACAAGTCAGTTCTTCTAGTCGATGACGGCATTGCTACCGGATATACGATTCGCGCGGCCTCAGTAGCCCTACGCAATTTGGGCGCATCAAGAATTATATTGGCTGTTCCAGTTGCGCCGCAGGACTCGCTGAATGATATCAGTCCGTATTTTGATGATATAATCTGCCTCAAAACACCATATCCATTTTTTGCAGTTGGATATTGGTATAAAGATTTTACGCAGGTCACGGACGATGAGGTAATTGCACTTATTCGCACCGACCACACGATATAGCAACTGGACATCGCGTTTATCCATAGTTAACGATGGGAAACAATGATGAGTCGGCTTGATACTGGACGGACTGCCCCGTATTCTGCGGTTGGAACGGAGAAAATTGGATGCATGTGCTGTTCGAGAACAGGCTTGAGGCGGGGAAAAGAATTGCGAAAAGACTTGCGCGCTATCACTCGTCAGACGCCGTCATTCTGGCGATACCACGAGGAGGAGTTCCTGTCGCTGCGTCTGCCGCGCAACGGCTTCAGCTCATGTGGAGCTTTATAGTTACGCGCAAACTGCCAGTGCCTGCCAACCCAGAGGCTGGTTTTGGAGCTGTTTCAAACGATGGGACGATTGCTCTTAACAAGGCAATGCTTACAGGACTGCATCTAGCGCGAGAACAAATCAAAGAAATTGCGGAGCAAATAAGCAGCGAAGTGTCGCGCTGCACCGACCTTTACTCTCAATTTAAGCCACAAATACCCATATCCGGCAAACCAGTGATAATTATCGATGATGGTGTCGCAAGCGGCTATACGATGCTAGCAGCAATAAAGTCCGTCCGCAAGCACAACCCCAAATCAATAATTGCAGCAGCACCGGTCGCATCAAGATCGGCAGTGGCACTTATAGAGGAATGGGCTGATGAATGCGAATTTGAGATAGTAAGCCCCGCCGTGCCATTTGCAGTTGCAGATTTCTATGTTGCATGGCGCGATCTTACCGACGAAGACTTACTACCTATTTTCACTTCTTAACATTTAGGGCTATGCCCCACCCTAGAGCACACCAGTAACTGACGAAAGAACTCAATCAACTTGCCGAAGCTGGCTTGCGCGCTGCGTCAGACTTTTTGTGTTTATGCTCCAAAGCCAGATTCAGGGTCTGGGCAACAGTATCGACATATTCGATTTTCATCTCACTCCGAACATCTTCCGGCACTTCTTCGATAACGTCCTTGCGGTTGTCCTTTGGCACAATGACGGTTTCGACGCCGGCTCTACGCGCGGCCAAGATTTTTTCTTTTATGCCGCCAACCGGCAAAACTTTGCCTCGAAGCGTGATCTCGCCAGTCATTGCAAGTCGCGGCTTGACTTTGCGACCACTCAGAAGCGAGGCCAGTGCAGTTGCCATAGTAACGCCTGCGCTGGGGCCATCCTTAGGAATTGCTCCGGCTGGAACATGCAGATGAATGTCGGATTCTTTATAAAAATCCGCATCAATGTCCAATGCCGTGCTGTGACTGCGAATGTAACTCAGAGCCGCTTGCGCGGACTCTTTCATTACATCTCCCAAATGCCCTGTCGTAAGCAATTGCTTACCGCCCTGCATTCTTGTCGCCTCGACAAATAGTACGTCTCCACCAGTTGGAGTCCATGCCAGTCCCACAGCGACACCGGGTTCGTCAGTTCTATCGGCAAGCTCCTCATATGAATATCGCGGCACTCCCAGATATTCATGCACCTGTTTGACAGTCACACGAACGAGTTTTGTTCTGCCTTCAGCCCACTCACGCGCGGCCTTTCGACAGATTGCGGCAATATTGCGCTCAAGATTGCGGACTCCTGCTTCACGCGTATAGCTCCTGGCAATCTCGGTGATGCCTGCATCCAAGAACACAATATGCTTGCCTTTTTTAAGGCCATGCTCATCGAGTTGCTTGGGCACTAGGTGGCGTTTGGCAATTTCCAACTTCTCTTCTTCTGTATAACCGGCAATCTCGAGTATCTCCATTCGATCCCGCAGCGGCGGAAGGATCGTATCGAGCACGTTAGCAGTCGTTATGAATAGCACTTTAGATAAATCGAATGGAACTTCCAGATAGTGATCCCTAAATGTCGAATTTTGCTCAGGATCGAGCACTTCAAGCAGCGCCGAAGACGGGTCGCCGCGAAAATCGGCCCCAACCTTGTCAATCTCATCCAACATGAACACTGGGTTATGCGAGCCAGCGCGCTTGATATTTTGTATAATCTGACCGGGCAGCGCGCCAATATATGTGCGCCTATGGCCTCTGATTTCGGCTTCGTCCCTAACACCGCCCAGGCTCATTCTTACAAACTTGCGCCCAAGTGCGCGCGCTATGGACTTGCCAAGCGAAGTTTTGCCTACACCGGGAGGCCCGACGAAGCATAAGATCGGATGACGCATTTCGCCGGCTTCTCTAAACTTGCGCACGGAGAGATACTCCAAAACTCTCTCTTTTACTTTATTCAACCCGTAATGATCCTCATCGAGTATTTCATGAACGAGAGGAATATCGAGGTTGTCCTGAGTATATGTGTTCCAAGGAATGCTTACGAGAGAATCTATAAATGTTCTCGAAACCGTATATTCAGGCGCTGCCAGAGACATTCGACTCAACCTGTCGAGTTCTCTAAGCGCTTCTTTTTCGGCCTCTTCGGTCATTTTTGCCTTGGCGATCTTATCACGCAATTCCTCGACTTCGGCAGTGCGTTCGTCACCTTCACCAAGCTCGTGTTGAATCGCCTTAATTTGCTCTCGCAGATAATATTCGCGCTGAGTCTTACCCATCTCCGAATGAACTTGAGATTGGATTTTACTGCCCAGTTCAAGAACTTCGACTTCTCGCATCAAAATGGTTAAGAGTGCTCGCAAGCGCTCCTTCGTGCCGGGCATCTCAAGCAAAGACTGCTTTTCGGAGTTTGGAATTGGCAGATGCAGCGCAACAGTGTCGGCAAGCACGCCGGGCTTTGTTATCGCCGTCGTGATGCTTTGAAGCTCGTCAGGCAAATTTGGAGATAGCGAGACGACTTTTTCAAAGTTGTCTGAAACGTTGCGGCGCAGCGCTTCGATTTCGACGACGTCAGCCTCGGAGTAGTCGGTTATTTCAGGAATTTCTTCAACTTTTACCCTCAGATATGGCTCGGTCTGCACGCATTCTATGACTCTAATACGTCGCAGCCCCTGTATAATAAGCCGCTGATGCTCCGGAAGACGCAGCATAGTATGTATTGCCGCTGCCACACCGATTCGATATACGTCGTTGCAGCCGGGAACTTCAGTGTTGGGGTCTTTGAGTGTTGATAGCGCAATAATGCGTGAATCGCTGACAACCGCGTCGTCGACAAGTTTCATCGAGCTTTCTCGTGATACGATCAGCGGCATTACGACCATCGGAAATAGCACCGTATCTTTAATCGGCAGCAGGCTTAATTCCTCGGGAATAACAATCCCGCGATCAATCGTGCCGGCATCCGTTTTTTCTTCACCCAATTCAATATCCATCCGTGATTAACCCTCAATCTCAATCTTTGTGCTAACAGTTCTGAGTGTCTTTTTGGGCAGCACAACTTTGAGAAATCCATCCTTATAAGTAGCAGCAAGCTTGTCTCGTTCTATAGCAACTTCCGCGGGCAGCGCCACTATTCGTTCAAATGGTCCGTAGTAGATCTCCAACTGGTAGTAGCGCACACGCTCTGTTTTGTCTTCGTCCTGCTCGACGCGCATGCCGCGCAGCGTAAGAAACTTGTTGTCCGAAGAAATGGAGAGTTCCATCTTATCCGGTGCGAGTCCTGCAGCGCAAACCTTTACAACTACGTTCTCGGCAGTCTCATATACGTCCACGCGCGGCGTCCACAACTCACCGGCCATCCCGGACGCGCGAAATACCTGCAACAACATGTTATCTGACACACGACGCATCTCGCGTTCCAGTTCTTCGAGCATTTCATCATATGACTTGAACATATTAACGCCACCCTGTTTT
>JAEWSK010000114.1 GCA_023398345.1 Armatimonadota bacterium
AATCGGCAATCATAAGATAATGTAAACGTCTTTATGATAGCAAAGAAAATAGCAAGCTTCCGCGGTATAATAATATCGAAAGGACGATGATTATGCGTAATGTGTTCTTGTCGTTTCTGTTGGTAGCGGCTGTAGCTACGGCTGCTGTTGCAGCAAGTCAGTCTTCTTCTAGCTCATCTTTACCTAAAGCACAAGCTTCAAAAATGCTTACGGCAACGGGCGAAGGCGCAATGCCCACAGTTCAAGAGCAGCCGAACCGTGCCAAAGCATACCTGCAGGCAAAAGGCTATGCCCAGGCTCAAGCCGCGGCAAACCTCATCCAAGCCGCTCGAGGCACATCCATCACATATTCCGCAACCGGCAAGGACTACGCAATGGACGAGCGCATCAGCCAAGAAATCAGCGGAATGCTCGACAGCATACAGATGGTCTCAGAGCGAAAAATACAAATTGGGAAAGATACGATCGTTCAAGTGACAGTCCAAGCGCCGATTCCCCGTAGATGGCAAGATAAGTCGAGCGCAAAGAGCACCGCAGCAGCTTACGACACAACTTGGGCTGTCGCATCGGCCTCGCCAAACATACCGACTCCCACGACATTTCGCAAGGCAAAAGAGGCATCGTATACATCAGTTATCATTGACACTATCGGCCTGGGAGTTATTAGAGCGATGTCGCCGAAGATATTACGCGCCGATGGCAATGAAGTGTGGGGAACTGTCAAAGTAGACTACAATTTTTTAGCTGACCACGGCATTGTCGCCTACGCATGCACGCTCGGAGAAGCTTACTCCAACGCTAGAGCTGGCGGCAATCCGCTCGTATTGCGCGCGTTGCATAGAGGACAGTCGGCTTATTGCTGCGACGTTGTTCTTTCTGACGAAGACGCGGACTATTTGATTTCAGAAAATCGCAGGGCAGGCTTCTTGAATGACTTCAGAGTTATATTTCTCGTAGATAAGAGTCAGTAGAAAAGCTATATCACTCCAGAAGACCTCCACACGCGCCGATAATTTATATCACTTGTAAGTTAGCGCGTAGGAGGCGCAGAATATATGGAATGCCAGCAGTTGTCTATAGCCGTCGATGATCTTATTGGGGTGCCGAAAGTAACCGTGCGCGGCCAAATGGACGAATGGTACGACCAAGCCGTCTCCGGTGTGTTTGCGGGCTTCCACGAACAGGGAGCCTCGTCACTCGTATTGGATATTGCCGGATTGAACTTCGCGGGAACAAACGGCGCCACTTCGATGATAAATGTGCTGCGCAAGCTCAGCCCTGAAATGTGCGTGCATGTAGTAGCGTCGAAACTATCAGCAAAAGTCCTTGAAAGAGCCGACCTCGGCCCGGCCGTAAGGCTTTACAGCTCAACAGACCAAATAGCCGACAATATGTCCTCCGGTTCCGAGGATCTCACATCCAGGTGGATGCCCGAAAGCACTGACGATTCCGAGATGCCGTTGGCGGCATAGCTCCGTATTTATACCGGTTTTTGAGGCACCGTGCTAATAAAGGCGGTGCCGCATCTGTGTACATATGGAATCAAATATTAAGCGTGCTGGGCTTGCACAATATTTGAAACATTTGAGGCTGTGCCTTAGTTTCACCACAGGAAATCTAGGGGTACTCTCAATATCGGGGCATCGTCTCGGAGGTGAACATATGGGATTTCGCGATATGGATCTCAACGACGACGTGAGAGCCTGCCTACGCAGGGACAGGCAACTCTCAGGGTCGAGAATAGACGTCGATGTGCGCAACGGCATCGTCTATCTTAAAGGCAGCGTTAGCGAAAATGCTAGAGAGGCGGCCGTTCGACTGGCGCGAGGCGTAAATTCAGTGGCGGCGGTTATCGATCAGATGACTGTTCAGTGAATGGCGCCCGCACAAAGACAAACATATTAAACAAGAGGCGGATCACTTCCGTCTCTTGTTTTTTTGTTGGTGCTATACAAGAGCGCCTTGTCCTCTGAGAGCATTCAGCAGCATTGATATATTTATATCACGCACGTTTACACCGGCGTCCAATGACAATGCCGCGGCTGTCCCGGCAGCCTGGCCCATCGCAAAACATGCGGGCATTATTCTAATCGCGCCGTGACCGGCCTGTGTGCTTGATACACACCTGCCTGCCACAAGCAAATTCTCTAGCCCAACAGGCAGCAAACATCGATAGGGAATTTCATACCAGTCCCCTGGAGGCGCATTGTTCGATAAAAATTCGCCTTGCTCCTCACTCTTTGTATAGCCGCAGCCTTTACCGCAGTGTAAATCAACAGGATAAGCAAGACGGCATATCGCATCGTCAAATTTTCGGGCATTTATGACGTCATCGGCAGAAAAGACGTAGTCGCCGATTATGCGACGGGTTTCGCGCACGCCCACATGGTCTGGGCTGCGCAAAAGATAGGCGTTCTCAAAGCCAGGCACATACTTTCGAGCAAACGCCGCAACCGACATCATCTGCCGTCTGCCCTCGATTTCAGCGCGAGTTAAGTCATCGGCGTTTGTGCCGTCAACACAACCGATGTGGGTAGTATTAAAGACAACTTCGCCCTTGCGCGGCCTGCTTATATAGAAAATCAAATCGCCCGGCGCACTGTAATCGCCATTCGCGCGTGCCGCCTCGATCAAATTGTAATAGCCCGCAACAGAAACGACGCTTTTAGCCAATTCGACAGGATCGGCAGTCGGTTGGAGCTTTGGAAAGCGCATCTGGTCTGGGTGGTTGCGCACATAGAGCAGCGCTGCCTCAACGTCGACTCCCCCCATATCGAACATCAGCGTAGCAGCTTGAGCAAGTCCGTTCGCATCGCCCATCTCAAAATTTGCGCCGAGCGAACAAGCTGCGTCGCCATCACCGCTGCAGTCAACAAGTCGATCGCACTCGAACTCCTCCGCCCCGCTCTTGGAGCGTGTAGATACGATTATACTGCCATTTGGAAGATATCGAGCCGACTCGAATGTCGTATGGAACCTGAGTTGAACGCCAGCCTCGACAAGCATCTCTTGAAGCGCAAATTTCATCGCCTCGGTGTCGAATGAGTTATCTAAAAGACCATCGGCGCGGCGCAATCGGTCGCGCAACTCGTCATATAATCCACCGACAAGAGGTTTGCCGTCGGACGCACAGTGGGTCATAAAAGGGTTAACCAGCGCGGCAGTCGCCCACCCGCCAAAAAATGCGAATCGCTCGATTAAAAACGTATGTCGACCGCATCGCGCCGCAGAAAGCGCTGCTGCGCACCCAGCCATCCCGCCGCCGATAACGATGACATCGCTGTGTATCATACTTGTCCCCGTGCAATCGTCTTCATGGAATAAATTGTAACTCAACAGACCACTAATGAAAAGAAAAAAGGCGGGCCCATTTGGGTCCGCCTTAGTTTATATCAATATATGCCCAGCCAATTTTGTCTGGGAAATTACATTTCTAGAGCTTATCGTAGTTCATGCTCGGATCCCAGCCCTGACCAGCAGCGTTTACAGTAATTGAGGTTGCATCTCTCCAAGTTTCGCCAGTCGGTACCTCAACGCCAGTCGCAGGAGTGACGTATATATTGTAGTAGAACGGCGCGTTAGCGCTAGTAGCATTTGCCGGAGCAGTAACAGGGGTGCTCGGAGCAGAACTCGGAAGCGTAACTTTCTCTACATGGCTGTCCAAAAACGCCGCATTAATTTCTAACTTGGCATGTATGCCACTCTGGTCAGAGAAGTGCCATCCGTTGTGTTCAAAAAATGCGACCTGGTCACTTTCGTAACCATAATCGCTCATCTTCTTCTTGCCTTGTCCCCAAGCATAGTCATTAGCCCACTTGTACCAGTAAGATATTACATTGCCTGCATCATGGGCTGTTGAGTCAGACGGACACCACATGACATTTTTACTTCTCATGTTGTCATACAGCATCTGCGCCCATGTTACACGGTTTGTACCAGGATAACCAGCACTTATGTCTGTATCAGCCGTCCCAGTAAGTCTACAACCGAAAGTCTGATACGACGCCGCAGTAGGGTTAGCGCCACTAACCCTATAGGATGATGGCATTTCGCCATCGTAGTCATCTACGTACATCTTGAGCGCCTGTGCGCACTGCTTTAAGTTACTCTGGCAACTCGCTTTTCTGGCGGTCTCACGAGCCCTAGCGAAGACCGGAAATAGAATGGCTGCCAGAATGGCAATGATCGCAATAACGACCAACAGCTCTATGAGCGTAAAGCCACTCTTTCTTCTCACTGACATTGAACTTCCTCCTTAGTTTACTTGCACACTGTATTGCAGTTAATTTCTGAGTTGTGCAAAAACGAGAAAACAAATGAATGAAATAGGTGTCGCGCCGGTTCGGCGCAGCATTCACCTCCTCGTCATAAACACACTTGGTATTTGGCCGTAACCGCCCTAATCTACGGCGATATAGCTATGGTTTTGCTTTTTATCGAGTTATCTTTGCTGTTCCACCACTGACTTGTTTCAACATCCCAGTTGTTGGCAGCAGAAATTGTCGTAGGGAAATAGGTCGATTTAAATCTCTTCACATGCCCGTCTGCAAACAGAATGTGCGAGCCATCTGAATGCCTCCTGGGATTTATGATCGTGGCACCGCCGATGAGCAAATCTTGAGTCGTAAGAAACGGAGATATCGGAACAGTGGCGTTGGTCGTAGATTGGTATGCCGGCCTAAGAACTGCATTTACCAATCTATCCATCTCGCGCACAGCCATAAGAGTGTCGGGTGTCCTTGCGGCCCCCTCCGGCATTTCGACCATATTGGCGTTGAGTGCATAAGACACCTTTGCCGAGGCAGCCACGCCAAATGTCGATGAGGAAGCAGTCTTACATCGAAATGCTCCGGAATTGTCAGCATTAATAGCTTCCGTGTAAGGACTTAATGCGCCAACCCAGTTGACTGTGCCAGGTACATACTTTACGTTATCATCCACGGAAATAGGAACATTCGGATTAAGTGC
>JAEWSK010000091.1 GCA_023398345.1 Armatimonadota bacterium
CATTTACTCCGCCCAATTGCGGCGGTAGTCATTTCCATAATACTGTCAACGTCTGCCGCGGCAGTGTCGAAATCGCAAGATGCTATGCCTCTAAAAGTCAACGGTGAGGCGGCGGTTTTAATGGACATAGACACTGGCGCAGTGCTATATTCAAAAAATGCTCATGCGCGTTTGTCCAACGCCAGCACGACCAAGATTATGACGGCGATTTTAATCATCGAGCATTGCAAGATGAATGATCGCATCAAGGCGTCAAAAAATGCGTCAGAAACGCCTTACACGTCGCTGCATCTTAAGCCCGGCGAGACGATCACCGTAAAGGATTTGCTTTCCGGCATGCTGGTGCGCTCGGCAAATGACGCGGCGGTTGCTGCGGCTGAGCATATCGCAGGCAGCACGCCAAAGTTTGCGGATATGATGAACCGCAAGGCGCGCGAGATAGGTTGTAAGGACACGCATTTTGTGACGCCAAACGGTCTGTATGCTCCCGGCCACTATTCCAGCGCATACGATCTCTGCTTGATGGCAAAATATGCGCTGCGATATCGAGAATTTAACGAGGCCATCTGCGCGCGCAAGTATTATCTCAACAGCCGAAGCATGAACAAAAAAGACCTGTGCGTTTTTTCGCACAGCCGTTTTTTGCGGCATTACCCAGGCGCTGACGGAGTCAAATCCGGCTATACGCGCCAGGCAAAACGCTGCTATGTTGGCAGCGCGACGCGAAACGGCTGGCGGCTGGTGTCTGCCGTATTGGGCAGCTCAAATGCAAGTGACGACACAGTCGCGCTGATGAACTATGGCTTTGGCCGTTTCCAGCCCAAACTCATGTTGAGCGCGAATAAAAAGTGCGCCGATGCGCCTGTTAGAGGTGGTTGGCGACATACAGTGCCCGCGTGTGTGACAAAGGATTTCAGAGTGCCGGTTCGCAAATCCGGCAGCGCGATTGTCACGCGGACAGTGTTTTCCAATGTCGAGGCCCCTATCGCCAAGGGCGATAAGATGGGCAAATTTATAACCTTAGTGGACGGTAAGCAAGCTGCCGCAGTGGATATTGTGGCAGCTGAGGATCTTGGCGTCAGCTTTGGGCGAAGAGCGTGGAATGCAATAAAAGGGTGCGGCATAATCGTGGCGTGCCTGATAGGTGGCAAATATGTTACAACGACTTCAAAAGGTACTCGCCGCCGCAGGCGTAGGGTCACGGCGTCACTGCGAATCAATAATCGTCGACGGTAGAGTCGCAGTAAATGGCGCGGTTATAACCGAGCTCGGCACAAAAGCCGATCCTGCCGTGGACAAGATTACTCTCGACGGCAAACCCATTGCCGCCGAGGCAAAAGTATATATTCTTCTGAACAAACCGATCGGCTATACGTCCACTCGTTTTGATCCTCACGCCGAACATACGGTGCTGGACTTGGTGGCGGGCGAAAAGGCTTTTCTTTATCCAGTCGGGCGTTTGGATGTTGACACTTCGGGACTTTTGATTTTGACAAACGACGGCGAGTTGGCGAATTTGCTCACTCACCCCTCGCATGAGATTGACAAGACGTATATCGCAGTTGTAAGGGGAAGAGTGCAGGCACAGACACTCAACAGGCTAGGCAAAGGAGTTGTGCTTGAGGACGGCCAAACGGCTCCCGCGCTCGCGAGACTCGTCGGTTATTCCCGCGATGCCGACACCAGCACTGTAGAGATGGTCATACACGAGGGCCGCAAGCGACAGGTGCGGCGCATGTTTGAAGTGACAGGGCACAGAGTCGAAAAACTGACGCGCACCCGTCTGGGCGGGCTTGATTTGCGCGGCCTCGCCGAAGGCCAGTCTCGCCATCTGACAAAAAAAGAAGTGGCCGATTTGCGCAAGCTCGCATCTGGGGCTAGCCGCCAAAGTGCTGGAACCAAACATTGAGCCTAAGCTATTTTTTGAGGAGCTTAAGTTGAAAAACAGAGCGTTGGCGTTGGCGATTGCGCTGTGCGCGGCCTTTGCCGCGTGTTCGACTGCATGGGCGAGTTATCCCATGCGCGTTAAAGACGTCCGTGGCAAACAGATTTTTATAAAAGCCAAGCCAATGCGAATAGTGTCGCTTACTCCCAGCAACACGGAGATACTTTATGCGCTGGGCTTGGGAGATCGAACAGTGGGCGTTACGCGCTACTGCAACTATCCCGCCGCATCGAAATCCAAGACAAAAGTCGGGGACGTGAACACCAACGCAGAAGTTATAGTCGCGCTCAAGCCTGACTTGGTGCTGGCGCATGCAACGATCAATTCGTCGGCAATCGGCAAGCTCGAAAAACTCGGTCTGACTGTATTTGCCATTGATCCCAAGACCCTCGGCGAGGTGGCGCGAGACATTCGCACAGTTGGCAAAATTACTTCTCGCCCAAAGACCGCCGATAGAGTCGCACGATCCATTGAGACGTCAATCAAACAAGTTAGGCACATGTGCGCCAAAAGGCCGTCGCCAAAAGTGTTGGTGGTGGTTCAAGCCAACCCGCTTTGGGTCGCCGGGCCAAAGACGTTTGTAGATGAAATGCTTTCCATCGCCAACGCCGGCAATGTGTCAAGCGACGCTCGCCCAGGTTTCGTGCCGTTCTCGCGGGAGCTTGCAATTTCTCGCAACCCCGATGTTATCGTGACATCGGCTAAGTCTGACATTGCCTTCTTTACAAAAAGCCCCGAGTGGCGCAATGTGAATGCAGTCAAGAAAAAGCATATTTATGTCATCGACGGCGACGTTTTATTTCGCGCTGGCCCAAGACTTGCCAACGGGCTTAGAGCGCTGGCGGATTTACGGCAGAAAAATTAGTTCTCAACGCGACATTTTACCAATGCGCTTGCCCTATTGTTGTTCGGATTCGCCGTTATGGTATACTTAAATCAGATGATTGCCGGGCCTGTATTTGTGC
>JAEWSK010000103.1 GCA_023398345.1 Armatimonadota bacterium
ACGGTGCTGTGATTATATGGACATGGTCGTCGCCTACAGGAAACCTCAGCGCGCCGACAATAGTAACAATGCAAAACCCCGATCAAAGCGCTGATGATTGCTCGCCGATCGAAGCTGTGATGGTGCAGGATGCCCAGGGCAAAGTATATGTTCTGCCCGCATTTCCGCTAAATCCAGACAATACTCTGATAACACCTATCGACCCAATATATACTTTGGATACACAGCCCAGCACAGCTAGCGGCACTAGCAAATGGCCCAGCCCACCGGTGTATATCAACGGCTGGATATACGCGCTCAGCGGCGATGGCCGACTTTATGCGGCAAACCCATGCTTGGAAAAATGGTCAAATACAGATAGTCATATCGTGCTAGGCCCATCACCAAATTGGAAAATGCCTGACGATGTAAATATCAAATCCAACCCAAAATGCGGGCCAAGTTTTGGCTTTATTAAAAATGCAGGCAGCGGAGCAGTCGTCGGCATGGTCTACTGGTGGACTTCCCCTCAAACAGCTCCGTCACTCCCAACAGATGATATTAATGACCATACTTGGGGTGTGCCTGTGTCGGTTAGCATGGACAGAGTGCGACTCCAAAACATTACTGCCGACCGTAGGAATTGCGAAGTAGTTGTCAGCCACATCGGATGGCTAACTGCTCCCGATCCAGCAGTTAATGAAAGCGCGCTGCGAATATTCCAAAGAGACGGTGTGACACCAATCAGCATATCCAATGTTGAGCTCAATACAAATTCCGCCGGAGCGCCTGTCGCCGGACACATAAAAGTGACTACAAACGAAGACATCCCGTCAAATCCACTCGCCTACGCAAGTTACTCGCTGTCATACGGCACCGGGGTGCTTACAAACCCTCTGACCCTGCAAATCGAACCACAGAGTCCGCAAGTATACGCGAATAACCCAACTGAAATAGCCGGCACTCCGGCTATGGGTTCGGACAATATGATGTTTATCTGCGGGTCTCGCACCAAAAAAGACGGCACTCCAGCGGGCGGATCACTGTTGGCATACAGAACAGACGGGGTCGCAAGCAACGCAAAACTGCAGTGGCACTATCTACTGCACTCAGGTGTGAATTCATCATATCTGCCCGGGCTAGGCGTGGTACTGCCGGGGGTAATAGAAAATGGCACCGGCCCTATGATCAATCCACAGCCTTGCTCCTCACCGGCAGTAGTCGGAGACAAGGTCTTTGTTACAGTGTCCGGAGATTCAGGAGGGCCACAAGCAGCCCTGCTTTGCTTTAAGGCAAACCCGGAGTTCGTCATTCGCATAACCGAACATAGCGGCAGTTCCACAAGGAAACCCAAAAGCCTTTGGAGAGGTGACAACCAAGGCAAATATGCAGTGAAGCTGTGGCAGCCAAATCTTATGACTGCAGGCACAAGTTCAACGCCGATAATCGAAGGCGTAACACTAAGCGATACAACAAACAACAATAATATAGGCATAAAAGTAGACTACGACAACGGCACTATCACATTCACAGACTTCTCAAAGACAAAGCTGATGGTGCTCGGAAGCACAGCATGGCAAAACAACACGTTTTCACCGTCGCTGCCTGTGTGGGTATATCTCGACAACGTTGAGGTTCCTATTGACTGGTCTACTTGGAAACCGGGAGCAATCAGCACGGGAAGTCCAATCACATCGGCCTCAAGCGACTCGGTGGATTTGAGCAGTTGGAACAATCTACTTTGGTACTATGTTGTGCCGGATTCGAGCTGCACAGGAGCGCATTCCCCGCCGGTCGTGATCGGCAATACGGTATATTTCATTACCGACGATGGCGTGCTGTATGCGTTTGACGCGGAAACTGGCGACTCAAGCGCACAGATGACCAGCAAACAGCCTTTGCAGAAAAAAACTGTAGGGACAGCACTCAGTAGTCCTGAGAAAATGCCGCAGTCGATAGCCGGGTCAAATGGCATAATGCTCGTTCCATCTGGCGATGGCCTGCACGCATTTTCAAATACAACTACTCTTACAACCGATAACAATCGACTTGTCGAATTGGACGGGGACGGCGAAGTGACATGGGCAGTCGATTCGATCTCATGGCCTGCCGCTGTGCCACCAACAGCCGGATCCTCGATGCCGATCAGGCAAGGGCCGGTTAATAAGCCGGCGCGCGCGCGCTATGCAAGCACCGGAGAAATTCTATTCGCAAACTCCGGCGCCAATCAAGTTTGCAAAATAGACAAGAGCGGCACTGTTGGATTCGAGGGTACGAATGGTCAATATGTGCGCTGGATATACGATAAATTTGTAGACCCGAAGCACCTGCTGCGGTCAGGGCAACCGACAACGCTAAACGCGCCGACAGATGCGATTATGTGGCAAGAAATGGAACCGATGCCTAGCGGAAGCTCAGACTCTGGAACTTCGGTGGTTCACTGCTTGATTGCCGATTCGGGCAACTCAAGGATACTAGACCTCGTATATCGCGTAGAGGCAGGACAATTTGTAGACTACAACGGCGATGCAGTCGGCGGTTCATATATTGACCAAAGCAGCAAGTTTGTGCTGCCTGAGCTTAACTGGGTCACAAAGACAGACTCACTTAATGAGCGATATGCGCTGGATTGTCTGCAGCTCGTGGGCGTAACGCGAGACGGCAAGTTCTGTCAGGACGTCTGGGCCGCAAGCTCCAATTACACAGCAAACGGGACATCTCCCACCGGCAACCCACAAGGCGCAGCCGGGCTGGGCGGCGCAATACTTGCCATAGGCTATCGAGAACAAGTCTCGGGAAGTAACAATAGCGCAGCAGGAAACTGGAATTATGATTTCAACGAATCCGGCACAATCACCGCGCGCTGCGATCGTATTACGATCAACGGCAATGCTGTGCCCATGGCAAACCCTCGGTTTTTTGAAGTCATTTACGGCAACACGGGCGTCGAGAGGCTGCTGGTGTGCGACAACTACGGTGTGTATGAGATATCGCTGACGGATTGGACGACAGCGCCCGATGTCACTGCAAGCCTATCCGAACAAAAATATCGCGAGATGCCTCGCACACTTACAAGCGACCCAACGGCATCTGCAATTTCGCCGCCTACAAACATGGCGCTGCAGGTTCCACTGCAGGCCACCAGCGTTCAACGGCTGCCCAATGGAAATTGGCTAATTACCAACAACTATTCCGGCGCAAACACTGAAGGCACGACGAAATTTGGTGGAGAGGTCTTTGAATTCAACCCATTGAAAGCGGGACTAGAAGCAATACCGTGGTGCTCGCCGAAGCTGCAATGGATATATGACACTGATTCTTGGAAACAAGTATCTAATAATACGTATAATCTAAAGCAGCCGAAATCGTCGTTACGAAAGTTCTGAAAAGCTTTGCAAAAAAATCCCAGATACTCTGCCTCTGGGCTCTGCAAAAAACTTAGTTTCTTGGACATTCGACACCGTAAATCAAATCCCCAATTTGGGGATTTGATTTACGCATATGGGATCTGGGAAGCAGATTACAAGTTTTTTGTAACGAATTATGCCAGCTTTGCATCCAATGTGATTTCGACTGCTGCTAGCGCTTTTGAAACTGGACAGCCTTTCTTTGCGAGTTCGGCTTTTTCCATAAAAACCGCCTCATCGATTCCGGGCACGTCAGCCTCAGTCTGCAAGGCAATGCGCGTAATTGCAAATCCATCGCCCGACTTTTCTATTGCGACCTTTGCTTTAGTTGCAACACTTTTCGGCTCGAATCCGGCTTCTTCAAGAATTGCCGAAAGCGCCATGCTAAAACATCCCGCATGCGCAGCAGCGATCAGCTCTTCCGGATTTGTCCCAGCACCTTCCTCAAAGCGTGATGTAAACGAGTATGCTCCCTCAAATGCTCCACTTTCGAGCTTGATCGTGCCATTGCCTTGCTTCAGGCCGCCATTCCACTTTGCGTCGGCTGTTCTTATCGGCATTACTTTTCCTCCATTAGTGCTGACGGACTATTTATTTAAAGTCGCAATTTCAGCTATGCGCACGGCTTCAATTGCATCATCGAGCGTGACTCGTAGCTTATGAGAGGGGTTGTCAATTGCAGCAATCAAATCGGCCATAATGGAGCGAAGATTTTCGGCATAGACATCAAGCTTGAGTTCGCTGAGTTTAATTGTGGCGTTGATTTCATACTCAACATCATATAGAAATTCAGATGACTGTGTCTTTGTCGGTTCCATGCGTTTTATATCGAGGTCAGTTAACTCAGCGAAGCTTTTTAATATGCCCAACCCGTGCTGATTGGCCCATCCCCACACGCGCAGTTCGAGCGGAATCCAACCGATCAGCTCAATCTCGGCAAGATCGAACGCCCAATGAAAAGTTGTTCTCTCAAACTCGCGCGGTCGGGAAAACGAGTGCCAGTATGTCCCGATGACGTCATCATCGTAACGTATAGCCGCGAACACTTTGTCTTCCATGCCGGGCTTTCGCTCAACACCCATAGAGCGCGCATCGACGCCCTTTGCATCGAGCACCCAGCTCGCAAGATCGAAAAAATGCACGCCGTGTTCTAAAAATATCCCACCGCTGACTGCAGGATTCCAGAACCAGTGGCCCTCCGGGACTGTGTCTTGCATCGCGTAGTTTCGCAAATCACACCGCCGCGGCTTGCCAAAGATTTCACTCTGCACTATATCGCGCATTATTTCTACAATACGATTGTAGCGCAGCACGAAATTTACCGTGGCAACTCGCCCTGTTTCCTGCGCGACGCGCTTTATCTCTCGTGCATCGCTTTCCGACAATGCCAGCGGCTTTTCGACGAGCACATGCTTACCTGCGCGCATTGCACGTATAGCGAGATCTTTATGAGTGTTTGGAGGCGTGGCAATTGACACAATGTCCACATTTGCATCTGCCAGAAGTTCGTCGTAATCACTATAAAACGCTGTTTCTCCGCCAGGCGCACGGTTGGGGTTTGCATCGCAGACGGCCACCACGCGCGCATTGTCCATTTGACTCCACGACTTATGGATGAACTCTCCAAACCCGCCATAGCCGATTATTCCAATGCCTTTTTTCTTCACCATCCGGTGCGCCTCCATGCCGAAGCATTTAGTATGCATATACCCCGCGCAAGTGATACTTTCCTCTATTCGTTGAACATTGCAGCGTGGAGATGGCCGGGTTGAGGGTGCAGCCTATTGCCGATGGCAAAAAAGCCGACACCCAACACACCACTTAATTTTCTAGGACATTTTCTTAAGTCGGTCGTTTACTTCTGCGGTGAATTTGTTGATGTATCCATTGATGTAGTCAATTGGGCAGATGGACTCATCGATGACAAGCGGAGTCATGTCAATTGCAAAGTTCAAAGCATCGGACGCGTCCACACCGTGCGACTCGAAAAACGTCGCATTGGCTTTTCTTCGGCCCATTGTGGCTTGATCGTAACGTTTGCCGCCACATATTTGCGAGTCATGAACTGCCAGCAGCGCCTCCGCTATATTTTGATGCGCGCCTACGTCAAGAACAACTTTGTCTTTGTCATTGAGCCAGTCGAGGCATCGCCATACTTCGCAGCCGAGAAAAGTTTCCGGACGCGCATCAGCAGGCATCGCGCGAATCGCAGCCAAGACACGCAGCGCAACTGCGACATGTGTGTCATGCTTATCGGCGAAGTTGTGTGTATATACGACTTTCGGTCTTGCGGCCAAAAGTAGCTGCTTAAGATCATCGACAACGTGCGTATTTTTTGCATCTTTAACTGCGCTACTTGGAAAGTCCAATAGGCCCTGCGCACAATAATCGCCAACGAACGCCGCTTTCATTTGCTCTCTGCGACGAATCTTTTGCATTTGATCGTCCGTAAAGCTCGCATACAAGTCATCGCGCGGGCTTCCGCTGCCGTTGGTCACAACGACGCCCATGAAGTGCTTGTCGTCTCTTCCAAAACACTCCAGCGCGCCATGTATCGCCATTATTTCGATGTCGTCCTGATGCGCTGATATGGCCATGTGAGTCGTCTTTGCGACAGCCTCATCAACTGGTGTCTCGTCCGGCACGTAAATAGTTGCTGTATCAATGTGAAAATTCATGTCTAGTCCCTGTTCCTACTTTATTTCAGGCAGACTGGCGGCTGCGACGGCCTGTCCGATGCGACGGGTTTTCTCGTCCGGCAGATGAAGCGTAATTTGCTGCGATAGCTCCGGGAACTCCAATGCAAGCACTTCGTTTGCCTTAGCGAGTATGATATTTCCACCCTCAAACGATGTCACGCGTCCAAGAACGAGCACATGCTTGATTGTGTAATACTGCGCATAGTAAGCAATGCCATAGCCCATATACACGCCGATTGACTCCCATATCTTAAGCGCGCACTCGTCGTTTTTAACAAGCAAATCCTGCACGCTTTTGAGCCTTTCGGCCAGGCCAAGAGATTCGTCTATTTCAATTCCAGCCGCGGCCGCGAGTCTAAATACCGCCTGCTGCGAAAAATACTGCGCGCCGGTTCCAACGTCACCCGACCACTCGTCAACACCACCGTTGGGATCATAGTCGACCGGGCAAAATGCAAGCTCATTTATCCATGTAGTAATTTCGCCGTCGGGAGTTACATAACCACCCGCCTCGCTTGAGCCCAGCGCAATGCCGAGCACGGCAGTATCGTTTAGACCCATCGCCGCCGCAAGCGCGGTTACTTCGCCGTCGTTGACAACTTCCAGCGGCACGCCGCCCCATTCTTTTTGGAGATCGTAAAATAAATTCGCGAGCTTAGTGTCATAAAGCTCTTTGGGAACGCCTCTAAAAAGCGACGCCATGCGGACGCGATTATTGAGATATATGCCGGCTGAACTGCCGCCGATGGCATCTACGCGCGGCATATGCTTTGCGGCGGACTTTAGCGCCGCGTTGATCTCGTTGTAGTGATATGTCGGATCGGAATTGGATCGCGGATCCCAATTAACTTCTTCGGTATACACAGCCTCGCCGTCAATGACTGCGGATACTTTGCGGTCGCTTGCGCCGAGGTCGAAACCTATCCGGCATCCGTCGAGGTGTCCGCCCAGCTTCACAGTGCCTTCCTGCGGACTTGGAATCTTGTCTGGCGTCGTCAATTCGACTGTAAACGCATGCTCATATACATTGGACATGAAATCGTAGTCGAACTTTCGAGCGCCATTTGCTGAGTAGACTTGCTGTATGTGCTCACCTACGCTCTTTGGGCCGCCGACAATCAAACGCCAGCCGCCGCGCTGCCACAGAAGCATTTTAACTACGCGCTCAGCATAGGGCAAATTAAGACTGGAGCATTTTGCACCGTCATCAAAACAGCGGGTAGAGTATACGGATATTTGCCCATTTCCGCGTTCCAGTGCAAACACGAGCGGCACGCCTTGGCTGGACGCATCTACAAGATTCAAGAACTCTCGGTCTGCTAGCGAAGCGGGCGCGAAAGTCGGATGAAGTGGCGGCCTAAGACGCGGTTTTGCCAGTTGGGCTAGTTCATTCATGGGATTACCTCATATTGGCTTTCGGCGCAGCTCGAAAAATCAAGCATGCGCCTAAGGTAATTCTAAGTGGCTAAACGTGAAGTGTCAAGGTTTCATGATGCAAAGCCCGGGATTGAAATCCCGGGCCTATTTTAGCTTTTGACTATCTCAAGCTCGTCTTCTCTGAAGCAGTGGAGGCAGTTCGTGCGTCGATGTGGAAACGTGATGGGCCTGTGTTTCACAACGAGCATCTCCCCTCCGTCCTCCATGCCGCAGACTTTTCCGAGCATGCCGTTATACTCATCGTGTGTTCGCAGTCTTACGATTGTTCCCGCAAGCTCTGAGCGCGTCATTGCAATTGCCCCCTGTCCCCCAATGGCGCGGCGGGTTTTGGCAAACAAATAGCCCCGCCTGTGCCGTGTGTCTACCGAGTTTTTGAACCCTGCTAACCAGGGCGGTGTCCACTGCCTACCCTCGCGATTCCCCAATTACTTGGGGCTGCCACTTGGGCAAATCAAGTAAGACTCCTTTAATTTTGAGTGTCGGCTCAAAACTTCCTCGACAACCACGTACACTGCAGGGCTGTAAAGCCACTGTCAATATTCATGCTCAATTTCAATCTACCACAATCCATATGCTTTTGCAACCTCGTTTTTGAAGGGACGATTGTCAGATTAATAGAGATTGCTTTGCAGCAGCGCCACAACATTGAAAGTCGGATAACAAAAAAACTCAGAGCAAATTTAGTAGATGCTACACACGCTCGATGCGATTTGACCTGCCGTGCTTGCAAGAGTATAATTGAGGAGTCAAAAATGCATCGAGAGGACCCTCAATTTGAGTAATATCGCTCGCGAAGTTATCCCCATAAACATCGAGGACGAGCTTAAACGGTCGTATATGGACTACGCGATGAGCGTAATCATATCCCGCGCTCTGCCGGATGTAAAAGACGGCCTCAAGCCGGTTCAGCGGCGTATTCTGGTCGCTATGCACGACCTGCATTTGGGGCCATCATCTCAACATAGAAAGTCAGCTAAAATCGCCGGTGACACGTCCGGTAACTACCATCCGCATGGACAGGAAGTCGTGTATCCGACTATTGTGCGAATGGCGCAGGACTTCAGCCTCCGCTACCCTATCATTGATGGACAAGGAAATATGGGGTCTATCGATGGCGACCCTCCGGCGGCGATGCGTTATACCGAAGTCCGAATGTCACCATTTGCAATGGAGATGCTTGACGACCTCGAAAAAGACACCGTCGATTGGCGCGATAACTACGATCAGACCCGAATGGAACCTATCGTGCTGCCGGGTAAGTTTCCCAATTTGCTGGCAAACGGCAGCGAGGGAATCGCGGTTGGAATGGCGACAAAGCTCCCGCCGCATAACCTCACCGAACTCTGCGACGGTTTGACCCATTTAATCGACAATCCCGACGCAACAATCGAAGATTTAATGCAATTTATCAAAGGCCCGGATTTCCCGACATCGGGCTTGATACTTGGAGCAAAGGGCATTCGGTCGGCATATGAAACCGGCCGCGGCCAGGTCATAATGCAGGCCCAGACCACCATTGAGCCGATGGAGGGCGGAAAGTCCGCCATTGTCATCACAGAGCTGCCTTACCAAGTAAATAAAGCTACGCTACAGCTCAAGATCGGCGAGATTCACCGCGAGCGCAAGGTGGACGGCATAGTCGGACTCTACGACTACTC
>JAEWSK010000241.1 GCA_023398345.1 Armatimonadota bacterium
CCCGATCAGGGGAAAAGCGCATATCGCGGGAGTTGTGCCGATTCTTGGCAACTGGCGCAGAGCTGTATATTTTGCCGACAAGCTGGCAATTGGAGAAAGTTGCGAGATGCACTTGGTCGACTTAATAAAAGTGCCGCGCACTCTGCCTATCGGATCACCTCTGCCGGAACGCGAGGCTGCAGGCCAGACTCGACTTGAGGATGCTCAGACTTTGATTCGGCAGACTGGCATAAAAAGCTTCAGGCATGTCGAGCGCGTGCGCTCGGACATGGGATTGAACGACTTTGCCGAACGACTAAACGGAAACTTCACTGTCGTCAGCATCGATAAAGCGCCAAAGGGAGAGCCCAGCATAGACTCATCCGAAGCGCGCTCTCTGCAAGAAGCCGCCGCAATTGAAATGTCACTTATAAAGGGCGCGCCGTCGCAAGCGACTCACTCGCCCGCAACCGTCGTCGTCCCCGCATTGGGAGCATGGAGCAGTGCGCTTGAATATGCATGCAAGCTCGCAAATGGAGAAGACACGGTAGTGACGGTGGTATATATTATTACCATACCGCGCTCAGAGCCGCTCGATGCCCCCAAGCCCGATGCCGAATCAGCGGCTGCCGACTGCGCAAAAGAGGCGATGAGGATCGGCAAGAGATATGGAGTAAAGATAAATGCGACATCCGAGCGTGTGCGAGACCCAGTTTTAGGATTTGTGAAACTGGTTGGGACGCGCGGGTTCGACATGGCGGTAATTGGAGTAAAGCGCCAAACCACCGGCGACTACGCAGTCGCGCATGCGACCGCCGTGACGCTGCTGGACGAACTGCCGTGCGAAATAGTGCTGCTCAGAACAGCAGGGTAAACCTATTTGGAGCTATATATAAAGAGGATTTAAACTTGAGTGATCGAATAAAAGAAGAGTTTGCATCGCTGGTTAAAACAGTAGCGACACTGCGCGGCCCCAACGGCTGTCCTTGGGACAAAAAGCAGACTCACGACTCGCTCAAGCCATATGCCATCGAGGAAACTTATGAAGTAATCGAGGCAATAGACAGCGGCGATCCGGCAAAACTCGAAGACGAACTCGGCGATTTGCTGCTGCAAGTCCTTTTGCATGCACAAATTGCAAGCGAGACTGAGAACTTCGACGTAGCCGATGTGTGCACTCGAATCCGCGAAAAACTTCACCGCCGACATCCACATGTTTTTTCTGATACGCAAGTTTCCGGCGTCGATGACGTCTTACGCAATTGGGAGCAGATAAAGCGCAATGAAAAGGCCAATCAGTCGCGCAAGTCCGCACTCGACGGCGTGCCAAAGAATTTGCCCGCGCTAATGCGCGCAGCGGATATCAGCAAGAAGGCCGCGCGCACCGGGTTTGACTGGCCGGACATTGCAGCCGTCTTTGACAAACTGCGAGAAGAGACTGTCGAACTCGAAGAGGCAGTAGCGAAAGGCGACAAGGCCGAAATTGCGTCTGAGATCGGCGATGTGCTGTTTGCAGTAGTAAATATCGCGCGTTTTGAAAAAATCGACGCCGAAGGCGCACTGCGCGATATGATCGAAAGATTCACACGGCGCTTTATGCACATCGAAATGCAAGCTGAAAATACAAATCGAAGTGTCAGTGATATGACCCTTAATGAAATGGACGCGATTTGGAATCAAGCAAAAGAGATGGAGTAAAAAAATAGACAGGAGGCCGGTGTTATGCGTTGGATGCTTGTTCTATTGGCAATTGCGCTGGTGGGAAAAAGTGCAATCGCAGACAACTTAATTCAAGGTGTAAAAACCGAAAAACCTGCTTACATCCTCGGCGAAAAAATCGTGTGCCAGTTCTCAATTCACAACAGCGGAAGCCAAATTATTACTTACGAATTCCCAAGCGCGAGACAGTTTGATTTATGGGTTACGCGCGGCGACGAAATAGATATCTTCAGGCTTAGTAAAGACAAAGCTTACTCTCCGACTGCCACAGCTATCACTCTTTGCGCCGATGAGACAAAAACATTTTGCGCGGAGTGGAACCAAAAAGACCTCAAGGGCAACCCGGTCGGGCCGGGGACATATATCATTTGCGCGCAGTTGACCCCATCCAAGACTGCGCCGCCATCGACGAGTTGCAAAGTAGTGCTGGGCGGCAAAGGCGCGGCGCTTGCCCCAATATCGATTAAACAGGCAATATCACTTGCTGATAGCGCACCCAAAAGCAGAATATCCATAACTGCAACTTATCGTGGATGGTCTGCGATTCCTAACGATCCCAATACAAAAGACGGCCCGCCGGTGACACGCAGCGACTGGGCAATCTGCGACGACACCGGATGCATGTATGTAGTCGGCGCAGTTGATCTTGACCCGTCAAAAGACATCGGAACTAAAGTAACAGTCGTAGGCAAGCTCAAAAAGAATGCAAAAGGGCAAGTCTATATTGTTCTTGAAAATGCAGTAGTGCACAAAAAATAACTATCGCGCCGCGATTGGAATCAGCAGCCTTCTCGCGAGTTCAATGTCGCCGACGGCCTTCTCGCACCCTTTGGGATTGCGACATGCAAGCGATATTGCTTGCTCATAATCCACCATATCTTCCGTTCCCTGCATTTTTGATGCGGCTAAAAGCGCCAGCTCGTAGTCCTGAATACCCTCGCGAAGCTGCTCCCAGCGAAGACTCGACACCACACCTGCGCGACCTGGATAGACAAAGTGACAGTCGCCAGTCGGCCAAGGAGCCCACTCAGGGTGCACATATGGATCGTCCGGCCAATCGTTATAGCTCCAGCGCAAAAATCCATCGTAGCCGCCCTGCGCTGCCAGCAAAGGTAGCATCCGGCTCTCGACTAAAGGACTGAACAAGAAAGTGTTTGGCCAAGCCGGGCCGCAGCAGACATAAAACGTCGTTTTCATCATTTTTGAGACGGGCGGTGGCAATATGTCCTCACCCAACAAATGCCCAAGCTCTTGGGAAGGATCTATTAGATCAGCAAAACCCATCGCGCGCCGTTGGTCAGGAACGAACTCGGCAATGCCCTTGTCGTTAAATGAACCGGACAGACACAGATCGTCAATTCTAAAAAACTCATCCGAGCGTGTGTTTGCCGCAAGCGCAGTCTTAAAGTCAGGCGCGTATTCATTAAGCATCGCCATTACGCGGATCATAATATCTCCCGGCCGCTCGTCGAATGCAATATAGACTCTCTCAAGCCAGCCCTTGGAAATTAAAAATTGCCGAAACGCATCAAAAAAAGATTTCCAAGCTCGCGTCCACTCGGCGTCGCCAATCTCAATATCGATTATTTTAGTATCGCCGGAATCCAAATCTATATACTCAATTGCACTGCCCTGTAGGCAAGACATCGCCTGAACGACTGAGTAGCAGTGAATAGCGCGGTCGATACCTGCGGATATGTGCATATCGACATATCGCTCAAATATCGAGAAATCAAATTCGTAGTTTTGCCCACGCCGCTTCCAGACGACAGCGCTTGGATACGGGTCTCTAGTCTGATTGGCCCAAGGCCGAAAGCAGATTGGAACGACAACAGTCTTTTGCCCGTGAGCGGCAAGATCATCTATGTATGGCCGCATTAAAGCAAAATGCTCATCAGACCAAATATCAACGCCGTGCCAGCGCGCAACAGTGGCCGGATTTGCCCAGACGTTGAGAAAAAACGACCAGTCGCGGACATCAGGCAGATCAATATCGGCAACCTCGACCTCTATTTCATTGGACGCGACACTTTCGCCGTCAGTCGTTGAAACGCTCACTTTGCCGGTATAAATGCCAGCCGGGATGCCCTTGGGAATAGTCACTGTCACGTATATCGATGCGGCTCCAACTATTGAAAAGACGTCAAAGTCGGACAAAACATCCATCGTCGCGCCCGCCTCGGAAGTTGGAACCGATCCAACGAGACGGGCAACAAGCGCATCGGCTGAAATAGACGATTTGCCACATTTTAAATCACTGAATTCGACACGTGCATGGACGCTCGATTCAGCCTTTATCACAAATGCCAGCGACACGACACTGTTGCGACACGAAAGTGCCTTTAGCGGCCCCGCCGGCACGTTCGGCACATCGCAGCCAGGCGCGGGCGGCCTTATTAGCGGCTGCCAAGGTGTGATCTTAAATTGCGGCAATTACCTGCCCTCCAAAGTCTTATTGACATATCTATTTGTGACACTCAACATTATAACATTGCCAACGAAGCGATACCTGGGTAAATCACAAAGCAATGCAGGATTATTTAAACTTATAGAGAAGTGTTATTACACAATGGGGCGAGATCATCTGCCGCCGAGGTTGTCGGGAGGGAGAATTATGGATTCGTCACAGGAAGTTTTTACCAAAGAAGAGGGTCTGCGACTACTCAAGGCCGGGCAGATCGAAGACGCCATCAGAGTGCTTGACAAAG
>JAEWSK010000002.1 GCA_023398345.1 Armatimonadota bacterium
CTCACTCTCATTTTTGAGAGTAGTGATTGCGCGGTCAAATGCCCTCTGCTTATCCGATTCGCTAAAATTTTGTGGAGTCATATCACCAAGATTATAGCAGAGAACGCGCGGCAAGTCATCGTCATATTGTCCAACCGCAAAGCGCATATCGGCAAACTCGCTTCCTAATAGCGAAAACGCATTCTATATTATCATTCAACACCGAGTTCTTATTTAGCATTTTTACAAAGAAGGAATGCACAATGTTGTTGTCGAAAAATGACGACATGTGCCACGAACATAAGTTCGAGATAATTGAGCATACCGCTGACGTCGGCGTGATAGGCAAGGGATGCACGATGGCGGATGCGTTTGAGGCGGCGGCGTATGGCATGTTCTCGATTGTTGCCGATCTCGAAAAATATCAGCCGACTGTGCAAAAGCAATTTGCGATCGTTGGTTCGGATGATATTATGTTATTTGAGCGGTTTCTCTCATCGCTGCTGGTTGTTTTTGATGGGGATCGACTTCTGCCGCTCGATTTTGAAATAACTGAAATCTCAATGGGGCGGCTTACTTTTTGGCTCAGCGCGCGTCCGATTGGTGATGACATCGAGTGGCTTGGCCCGACAATCAAAGCCGTCACATGGCATCATATGGCCGTCGAGAAAAAAGACGGCGAATGGGCCGCGCAAGCAATATTTGATGTGTAAAATATGCGTATATACGGAGGATCGGCATGGATAAGCAACTAAGCCAGCGACAGCAGCAAATCCTGCACTATATCGGCCAACACATGGATAATCATGGCTACCCGCCGACAGTGCGAGAGATCGGCGAGGCGGTCGGGCTAAGTTCGAGTTCGACCGTGCATGCCCACCTCAAAGCGTTGGAGCACCTCGGGCTAATCCGCCGCGACGCGGTTTTGACCCGCGCAATTCGCCTCGTCTCAGACAACGCTGAGTCTATTATAAGGCCCAAGCTCGTAGTCAATCTGCCTCTAGTCGGCCGTGTTGCGGCAGGTAAGCCAATATTGGCTGTTGAGGAAATCGAGGATACGTTCCCTGTTCCAGATGACTTTCTGGCTGGCGGGGAAGGTTTTATGCTGCGTGTCAAAGGCGATAGTATGATCGAAGACGGCATTAACAGCGGTGACTATGTGATTGTGCGCCGGCAAAATGTTGCAAACAACGGCGACACAGTAGTTGCGATTGTCGAAGACGAGGCAACGGTGAAGCATTTTTACAAAGAAACCGGCAGGATTCGTCTTCAGCCTGCAAATCAGTCGATGGAGCCGATGTTTTTCAACAGCGTCGAGATTGTCGGCAAAGTCGTCGGCTTAATAAGAAGAATGCAGTAAAAACTTTTAAATATTCGATATTTAATATCAGGAGGTTGTTTTGGCAGTAGTAAACAGTTCTATTGAGATAAATGGGTCGCTGGATCGGGTATATGCTTTGGCAAAGGACATTGAGGCATTTCCGGAGTTTATGCCGGATTTAAAGAGCATTAGCGTAGTTGAACGCAGCGATGACGGCTGCCGGACAATCAGCGATTGGGTCGGGATCGTAAAAGAGTTTAAGACATTTATCAAATGGACTGAAGAGGACATTTGGGACGATGACGCACACACATGCGTTTTTACGCTCGTTAAGGGCGACTATTCAAAATACAGCGGCAAGTGGAAGTTCACTGACCTTGGTGGGCGAACTCGCTTTGATTCTGAAATCGAAGTCGAGTACGACGTGCCGCTCATCGGCGCAATCATCAAGGGTATAATCGCTAAAAAGATGAAAGAAAATGTCGATAACATGCTCGCTGCGATCAAAGCTAAAGCAGAGGGAGATTAAATATTAGCTATCTAGTATTTAATATTTACCATTCGAGATGAGATACGATGTCGTCATTGTCGGAGCAGGTCCATCCGGGATATTTGCGGCGCTTCAACTCGCAAAGGAAAACTGCGCGCGTATATGCATCATCGACTGTGGCCCTGACATTGACCGTCGTGATCGAAAGGCTGATATTCTCAGTGGCTGGGGTGGGGCAGGCGCATTTTCTGACGGTAAGATAACGCTGTCGCCGGAAGTCGGCGGCCAGCTTACCAATCTCATGCCCGACGGCGAAGTACGAAAGCTTTTAAGGCAAATGGACGAGATGTGGCTCGAATACAGCGGGCCACTGAAAATCTATGGCGCGGATACAGACGATGTTGCCGATATTGCTCAACAGGCGCAGCTTGCCGGAATGCGACTCGTGCCGAGCGAAGTCCGCCACTTGGGCACAGAGATATGCCCGGTAGTGCTGACTCGCATGCGCGATCATTTGCGCGAAAAAGTTGACGTGCGAATGGATACAGCCGTGGCGGAGATATTGGTCGATTCGGGCAAAGTGTGCGGGATCGTAACTGAGTCGGGCGAGAAAATCGAGGCCGATTATGTAATTGCCGCGCCTGGCCGAGTAGGGGCCGACTGGCTTGCGCATGAGGCAAAACGACTCGGGATAAAGACAATGACAAACCCTGTCGATATAGGGGTGCGTGTCGAACTCCCCGCCGCCGTGATGAAAAACCTCACGGACATCGTCTACGAACCCAAGCTGATTTACTATTCAAAATCATTTGATGATCGAATCCGATCATTTTGCGTATGTCCTAACGGGGAAGTTGTGATTGAAAAGCATAACGGCGTAACCAGCGTCAACGGTCACAGCTACGCCCGCAAACGTACACAAAACACCAACTTCGCGCTGTTGGTTTCGACATTGTTTACTGAACCGTTCCACGAGCCTATTACCTACGGCAAGTATGTCGCGAGCCTTGCGAATTTGCTCAGCGAGGGTGTGATAGTTCAGAGATTGGGCGATCTCGAGTCAGGCCGACGCAGCACCGGTGCGCGAATCGATCGGGGGCTTACCGAGCCGACGCTTGTCTCTGCTGTCCCTGGTGATCTGAGCTTTGTTCTGCCGTATCGCCATCTTTGCGGCATTTTAGAGATGCTCCACGCGCTAGATAAATTGGCTCCCGGCGTGGCAGGTCGTCATACGCTGCTTTATGGTGTAGAGGTAAAATTCTATTCGTCTCGCCTCGAACTTTCCGACAAACTCGAAACTTACATCACCAACCTATTTGCAATAGGCGATGGCGCAGGAGTAACCCGCGGTCTAGCGCAGGCGTCAGCTTCAGGTGTAATAGCAGCGCGTGAGATAATCGCAAGACTTGCCTGTTTCTAGTTCTGTTTTGGGGCTTTGCCCCAAACTCCACCATAGATTCTGTCTGGTGACTCTGCTAGGGAAACTTGGTTATCTTTACCTTCAGACTCGTAAATGGAATACCCCATCTGGGGGATTCCATTTACGCATATGGGGTCTGGGGACTGCGTCCCCAGCGGGGTTAAGGGGCAGCGCCACTTATGGGAGTCTGAGGGTAACACCCTCAGAGCAAAGCAGCACAAGATTTTTATTATCGCTGGCTTAGCGAGAAAAACGAGTCTGCAATTCCGACGTTTGCTTTGACGTTACTATATGTCACAGTTCCGAGCTTGCCGCCGGACGGGCCGAACATTGTCGAAGTTGTTGCTATTGGTAGTTTTCCCGCGAGCTTCTCGAAATCTGAATACACGTATTTTACTCTGAGCATGCCGTTGCCGCTATATTTTTCGCGCTTTGTCACGCGCAGCGTTTTGGGGTCGACCCATATAAAGTCATGGCGCTTGTCAGCGTCGCCGGACTTTGGATCGAGCTTGAGTTTTACGATGCCATCTCTGCCGGTCGAGATCACTGTTATATTATTGTCAGTCCAAAGCCGGCTGGACAGAAATCCGAAATCTAGCGTATCAATGCGCTTTCCGGGCTTGTTTGCCAAATTTTCAGTCTGTCGAATCATTGCGGCTAAAATAAGCTTTTTGTAGCCATTTTGGACAAATGATGCCTTAATGCCGCGCGCATAGCCGTCCATTCGGAGCATATCCGGCTTTTTAAATGAAATTACTGCCTTCTGCAGTTTCAGGACGTCCGAGTATCCGTCACCCATGTCGGAGACATTGTCTTTGTTTGCGGACTCGATTGCCATCTCGGCGCGCATGTCCTTGACGCCGGCCTCAACCGCCTTCACGCGGGCAAGTATGTCTGATGCCTTTACAGCCCATGCGGAACTTGAAAAGAGAATCAGAGCCAACACTGCAAAAATAAGAGAGAGTTTTTTTGACATTTCTTGCTCCCGAAATCCAGGCACTTGGGTTATTTTTCAAGTCAAGAATACCTCAGCGAGCGTCAAAAGGCAATACAGGCGAGACTGTGTCGGGAAAACCTCTTGATATAAATGCATGGCTTAACACTTTGGGTGGGTATTGAAGTACAATTAGCATAGGAGCGTAAGAATGACTGCCATTGACTATGCAATTGCCATGTGCGCATCTGCGCTGATAGCATTCATATTGGTGTATTTTCTGGGCGGCAAGAAAGAGCCGCCACTTGAATATAGCTCTAATATTAAAAAAGATATAGGGCTTATCCTCGGCGGGTTGCACTGTCCAAGTTGCATGTTGGCTGTCGAGCGCAGTTGGAAGCGAGCCGAGGGCGTGTTGGAAGTTGTTGCAAACTTCGACACAGACCGCGCGACTGTCACTTACGATCCAACTGTTACATCAATAGACGCCATCATAAGGCAAGTCGAGCAACTGGGTTATACTGCAACACTTCTTTCCATTGAAAACGAAGATATTCGCGGCTCTGAAACTGACGACGAACTCGTCTACATACGGACGCGTCTGATAGTGTCTGCGATTTTGACAATCCCTGTGCTCGTGCTTTCAATGGGCATGAGCGTGATTCCGCCGAACCCTCTCGTATGGATTGAGTTTGCTCTCACGGGCGTAGTGCTGTTTTGGGCGGGTTGGCGGATACTTAGAAGCGCATTTGCTGCAATTCGCAGCCGTGCTGCTGACATGAACGTCCTTATAGCAACCGGCACTCTTGCGGCATTTGTTTACAGCGCAGTTGCCATTGCAATCGGGCTGGAGCATGTCTATTTTGAGTCAACCGCGGTTATTATAACACTGGTTTTGACGGGCCGACTCCTCGAATCTCGCGCACGAAGCCACACTTCTGATGCCATCCGAAAGCTGCTCGATCTTCAGGCGCGCACCGCCCGAGTGATTCGCGACAGTGATGAGATTGACGTTCCCATCGAGGATGTGCGTGTGGGGGATATGATACGTGTGCGCCCAGGCGAAAAAATACCCGTTGACGGAGTCGTCAAAGAAGGTCTTTCGACACTTGATGAGTCGATGATAACCGGCGAGTCAATACCAGTCGACAAGCGTTTGGGCGATCAAGTTATCGGCGCGACGGTCAACGGCTCTGGAAGTATTATATTTGAGGCGACAAAAGTGGGCATGGACACAATGCTTGCACAAATCGTGCGAATGGTGCGCCAGGCTCAAGCATCCAAAGCCCCGATCCAGCGACTGGCGGACTCAGTTGCTAGCTATTTCGTGCCGGTTGTGCTCAGTATTGCAGTTGCTACGTTTGCCATATGGCTCATATTTGGATCAATAAGCGATGCAATATCCGCTGCAGTTGCGGTTTTAATTATTGCATGCCCATGCGCGTTAGGGTTGGCAACGCCGACGGCTGTTACCGTTGGCACTGGCAGAGGAGCCGAGCATGGAATTTTGATCCGAAGCGCGGGTGCTCTTGAGACGGCGGGCAAGATTGACACTATTGTGCTTGACAAGACCGGCACAATTACGCGCGGCGAGCCATCATTAACCAATATCTATCCTGAAGACATTCTCCATCTGGTGGCTTCGGCAGAGCGCGTAAGCGAGCATCCGATAGCCCAAGCCATACTTAATGCCGCACACGGGCGCGGACTTTTGCTTGATGAACCCACTGATT
>JAEWSK010000019.1 GCA_023398345.1 Armatimonadota bacterium
CCCTTAGCCACCGCGTTCACTCTCGTGTTTATACTTGTCGCCAAATCCACGCCCATGTGCCACTTGCCGGGATGACCGGTGACATAATTTGCATCTTTAAATGCAAACGAGACCGTCGAGCCATATATCGGGGAAACAAACACAGTAGGTCTGCTTGAATATTGACTTGCCGATCCGGTGCGGCCGCTAAATATGGCATCGATCTCGGCCCGCGCATATCCGGGGTTTGTGCCGGATGCAGTCGCACTCAATACATAGGCTAAATGCGAACCCGCGCCGGCGGAAGTCTCAGTTGCAATACTTGAAATACTCATCTTCTCGCCGTTGACCGTAAATACAAAGTCGGCGGAGGACAAACCGATAAGCGCCGCGCTTTCATCCGGATCGAGAACAGACACATGCGCGCGCACCGTAGGCCAAGCGGATGTGTCAACAGAATCGACCGTCACATCAAGCGCCGATGCCGTCGCGCTCAAAAGGCTGATGTTGCCATTTACGCCGATTTTTGTCGTTGCGTCAGCCGAGACCTTGAAATTTGACGAAAACTCACGGAATGACTCACCGGACGGCGGAACGATGCGGATCGAAGCCGTGCCCACAGGCACGTTTGTAACTTCAAATTTGCCATCTGAATCAGTTGTAGCTATGCGAACTACAGAACCAACCGTAGCGCTCACCGTAGCCCCTGCCAGTGGCGAATAGCCCGACGGTGTAGTGCCGCGATCGGCGGCCGCGACAGAACCTGATTTGCTTCCGGGAACAAAGACAGTGCCCGAAATTGATCCATAGGCTCCAGTAGTACCTGATGCGCTGCCGCCGCCACCACATCCAACCAAAGCAAAGCAAATCGTTAAAAATACAACGCTGAGCAATAAAGCATTTTTCACAGCAAACATAACCTCATCAATGACGATTGTCCCATATCTTACCATCCGAGCTTAAAGCCGTCAACGATATGAGGCTCATTACCATTACAATTTGACCGTGCATGACGGGAGGTGATATACTATTGATGTTCGCGCGCCTGTAGCTCAGTGGATTAGAGCATCTGACTTCGGATCAGAGGGTCGGGGGTTCGAGTCCCTCCAGGCGCGCCATTCTATGTTTTCGAGAGTAAAAAGCCCCCACAGACCAGTCAGCTTCAACCCTGCAATAAGGTATTGAGCACATGACCATACGAAATTGAGCCTTGCTCACATGAGTCGTTTCTGCCGTGATTTCAGACCCAAAGAGGAGAGACAATCATGGCACAAATCAACGTAGTCAGACTACCCCAGGCCAATGCAGTTTTCGGTTCGTTGAGTGCATAGTGTCTCACTCCTTTGCTGCCCGCTATTCATGGATCACTGTTTTCTCACCTGGACTTACGAACCAGGTCTTGCCAGTGAAACGGTTGACCACGTAGCACACAGGCGTGCCGCCCACACCTCTGACCTAGTAGACTCCGCCATATACGAATGTTGCCAGCAGAATCAACAGCAATTTGGACTTCACAATAACTCCTCCGTTTCAATGCCCGGAACGTCTGGCTCAGCATTGACCGCCCCGACCCAACGAGATGGCCTGTCGAATAGCAGGAGAGCGAGACATACTACCTGCGAGCATTCCGCCTGCTATGTATGATTTTCCACACGTTGTACTCGTGCTGGATTGCCGAACGCGCCCATTGAGGACGTGCGGCGGCGAGGTCATCTACAGTGCAACCCTGCTCGAACGCATTCCGAACTGGCAAGCATGCGTAAATCGTGATGCACCGCCAATGCCTTGAGTATGTAATATGACTTGATCTTTCCCCCTGAATCTAACGGCAACGGGAACAAGTGAGCTAGAAACAAAACTTTTAGACGCTTTGGCAACTTGGCCATCCTTATAACTATGGGTGCTTATCCGCCACTCTGCTGTGCGGCCAACAGCGGTTCCGAGGCCGACTTAATGAAGTTCCTAATCTCGTTCATAGTCTCCTCTTCCGAACCATATACGCTTCTAGTGACACGGATGAATGCCCACCCATCTTTTGTCGGATTAAGGCGATCGAGCGCCATTGAGAGCTGCTGCTTTGCAAAATTTGACTCGGCGCGCTTACCCTGGGCCAGCCAATAGACTGAGATCATCTTAGCTCCGGTGTTCGTGTCTTCCGCCACCAGCTTCACCGCTGGTGCGTTTTGACCTGCGTAGGGGATAGTGATTTGCGTTTGGGTAACATTATAGCCGGAACCGTTGTAACACATCTCTGAAAGATGCCAACCGCGTCTGTCATGACCCTTATAGACGAGCATCAGACTAAGTCGGTTTCCCAAATAATCGAGATAATCCCGCATCAAAAAGTTTTCCCGACTCACAAGCCAGCCATCGAGCACATCCTTGCCCGGATCGCCATCAACACCTACTTTGTGCCATTTACCTATACTTGCCGGCACCGAGGTCAGATCGGCCTTAGCAAGCGGCACAGGTGGCCTGCTGTGCGCCCAATATGTGAAACCCATAGAGATCAACAGTATAATGAGAACAGGAACGCACCGCGAAGCGCTTACAGCAAATGCATGCAGGTTGGATACTTCTTCAGGCTCGGCACTCAATTCAGAGCTTTCACATACTGCGCCTTTCTTAAATCGAGCATCGAGCTTCTCAAATGCCCAATTTAGAACAAAAAGTATCACGATCGCTACCATAAACAGAATGGGACTGGACCAATCGTGATATATATTCATCGCACTCTCCCACCCCCACTGATTGCCGACAAGGGCGATGGTGGTAATGCGCACTATGTTTGCAACAAGCGCAATTGGAAGCGACAAAGCAAACAGAAACCATTTGAGGGTAGAACTCAGACGTGTCACATACGCGAAAACAGCGGTCACACCGACCAGCGCCACAAGCGAACTCATACCACTACACGCCGGTGCAACCTCAAATTGATATCCGTCGACGGTAATCTGAATCCCCGCGCGGGAAACATCCGGGCCAAGAGCACTCAAAATATGCGTGGTCGCCCCACTGGCAAGAAGCTGCATAGGCAGCCCGACACGGTCGATTATACCGCCAGGTATTGGGATCATAAAGACCATATACGCAAGCGGAAACGCCATCAGCTTGAGCAGTCCCTTGCCGTGGAAATACAGGCATCCACCAATCAGCACAATGATAATCGACACACCGGATGGCCCGGAGACATCCAACAAAGTGCCTGCAAGATGGAAAAGTAAACCAACTAAAATAAGAACCATGCCCCATACAGATGGAGATACAAGTAACTTACGGACATCCGGGCGGTATTTCCAAGCAAAGTATCCCGAGACAAACGGCACAAGTATCCCCAAGGAATACTGCGCATCTTCCATCCACTTGTCCCAGAGATAACGGAATGTGGGGATATACATCAGAATTGTTACCGTAACAACCGCATAAAGCCAGATGGCTGTGCGTTTTATAGGCAGCTTTGTAATGTTTTCGGGTGTTGACATGAGTTAACTCCAAACCAAAACGCCATCAAATTCTAGATCAAGCAGACTAACCCGTATTATTCAAGATGAAATGTGGAAACTGGACTGCCCCCATTTTTTCGGACACGTAGTATAGTAGATTATGCTATATGAGGTGTCAGATGAAGAGAGAGTATTCTGAGGAGTTCAGGATGGAGGCTGTGCGGCTGGCGCAGTCGGGTGATGTGAGCGCTGCGCAGGTGGCTCGGGAACTGGGTGTCAACCATCATACGCTCTACAATTGGATCGAGAAGTATGGCGTAAAGCCTGAGGAACCGTATGGGGCGGTGGAAGACCTGGCGTCTGAGAACAAACGTCTGCGCCGTGATCTGAAGCGTGCTCAGTTGGAGTGTGAGATCCTAAAAAAAGCCGTGAGTATCTTCTCGAAGGAACTGCCGTGAGATACTCGTTTATCAAGGATAACTCCGGCCAGTTCCCGACTCGCTCGATGTGTGAGGCTTTGAGGGTTTCTCCGAGCGGCTACTACCACTGGCGCAATCGGCCACGAAGCGCGAGGGCGCTTCGCCATGACCTGATATTGGCTGAGATCAAGAGGGTTCATGCCGGCAAGGACGGGATCTACGGCTATCGACGTGTTTACGAGCAACTCCTTGCCGACGGCGTGGACTGCAGCCAGAGCGCAGTGTATTACCTGATGCGCAAGAACAGGATCAGGGCACGCAAGAAGCATCGGTTTGTGGTGACTACTGACTCCAAGCATTGCCTGCCGATCAGCCCGAACCTGCTGGGCCGCGACTTCGACGTGACAGGGCCGAATCAGTGCTGGGTGGGCGACATCACTTACATTCCCACCGACGAGGGATGGCTGTATCTTTCGACGGTGATCGATCTGTTCAACCGAGGCGTGGTGGGCTGGTCGATGAGCGAGAGAATCAATAAGTGCCTGGTGATAGATGCTCAGAAGATGGCGATATGCGCTCGCCGACCGGGCCCCGGGCTGATAATGCACACGGATCGCGGTAGCCAGTACGCCAGCCGCAATTTCAGGCGTCTATTGAAGGCAAACAGAATGCTTTCTTCGATGAGCAACAAGGGCGATCCGTGGGACAACGCCGTGGCCGAGAGCTTCTTCAAGTCAATGAAGATGGAACGCACTTACTGGCGGAATTACCGAACAAGGGACGAGGCGAGGAGGGATATCTTTCAATATATCGAAGTCTTCTACAACAGGGTCAGGCTGCATTCAACACTGGGATACCGGTCGCCGATGCAGTTCGAACTAGCGGCTCTAGCCGCATGATCTACCTGTCCGAAATTCAGAAGGCAGTCCAGTTCCGTTCTTTGTGTTGATCAGTGATAGCTTGTTCGCCCCTGCTATACCC
>JAEWSK010000024.1 GCA_023398345.1 Armatimonadota bacterium
TACCTCGCCGTCATTTCCTAACCCGACCGGCCCCGGCACGGGCATAGCTAACTCCGACGAGAACCCGGCATGCTGTAAATTGATGATAGATGTGGAGTTTTTACTGCAGACTACCGGCATTGGTCAGCCCAAGAAGTAGAGTGTCCTGAAATAAGGAGCGCATAATTGCGTTCCAGTCGCGGCTTCCGCATCGTAATAGACATAACGCGCGTCCACTATGGGCGCGCGTTATGCGTAATTATCCATCTCAATGCGAAATGCTTCAAAGTAACTTTCAAAAGTGCCAATATCACGGCGTATTTCATGCTCGCCAAGCGCGACGCACCATACGCTCTTGCAATCTTTAAGCATCAGCCCTATGGAATCCGTAATTTGATACTCGCCGTTCGCGCCGTGAGGAGTGCGCTCAATATACTCAAATATGACTGGGTCAAATGCGTATCTTCCAGCAATTGCATATTCACTGGGAGCATTTTCTGGCTTTGGTTTTTCTATGAGATCGTCTATTTCAAAGCTCGGCCCAAGACCGGCTTTCGGCTTTACGATACCGTATCGCGAAACTTCGTCCATAGGTGTCTTCTGCACCAACACGACACCCGCCGCGCTCGTCTGCGAATAGGTCTCAAGCACTCTACAAAACGGCGACACCGGCTGGTCGGTTTCAATGACCGAGTCGCCCAAGACGACTGCAAACGAATCGCTTCCAACAAATTCCTTGCTGCAGTTTACCGCGTCTGCAAGTCCCTTTTGCTCATATTGAAACGCATATTCAAAGCGCACTCCGCCAAGGCCATCGCCGAAATGCGAACGGATAGCTGTCTTTTGCTCGGAGATTACAAACAAAATCTGCTTTATACCGCACGCGAGAACCTCTTCGACAATATGCTCCAGCACCGGCTTAGTGCCGAGCGGAATAAGTTCTTTGGGAACGGCTTTGGTTAGAGGCAGGAGACGTGTGCCTTTTCCGGCAGCGGGAATTACGACTTTGGTAATGGTTCTTGATGGAGTTTCAGCGATCAACAGACTCTCCAATACGGGGGGTTAACAGGCACGCTTTGCTCGAACGCATGCTCAAATTCTGGAGCCGATGAGGGGACTCGAACCCTTGACCTGAGCTTTACGAAAGCCCTGCTCTACCAACTGAGCTACATCGGCTCGTAGCTGGTGCCGAGGGTCAGAGTTGAACTGACGACACGTGGATTTTCAGTCCACTGCTCTACCAACTGAGCTACCTCGGCACGTCAAGGATGGAATGCCTTTAATGGGCATTCCATCCAGTTTGCTGGCGGGGATGACGAGACTTGAACTCGCGACCTCCTACGTGACAGGCAGGCGCTCTAACCAACTGAGCTACACCCCCATATTAAGCTGGTGGGCGAAACAGGACTCGAACCTGTGACATCTTCCTTGTAAGGGAAGCGCTCTCCCAACTGAGCTATTCGCCCAAGTCGCCACAAGGCCCCTCGCCCGGCACCCCCGACGCAGGCAAAAGTATACCAAAACCCGCCTCTTACTGTCAACCTAAATAACACAAAAAAACGGGCGGTGCATATGCACCCGTCCATCAGGACTACCGTGTAAAGTATACCATCCACGCTCGGATGCTGTCAACGAGTTCTCTCATGAAAAACAGCGAAAGCACGATCGTATGCAAGTGCAAAAACTACACCCAACGATCGTATATCTCTTCAAGTCCATCCTTGCCGTCTTCTCTTACTGGCGAGAACGAGATAATTGTGACAGTATCGAGCGGCGTGACTACGCGATCATATATTCTAGACAACAGAGTCATTACATCTTCGTTACTGCGGAACTCGAGATTTTCTTTCTCGACTTCGCGCATGCTCAAAGCATCGACTCTCTTGACCGTGACATCATCTATAATCGCGGAAAACAGCTTCTGTCGCACTTGGTACTTGCGACCAACCGTGATCCACACGACTTGGCCTGTGCGATACTTGTCTGATTTGTCCCCGAGCCTTATCGTAGCGCTCTTTCTGCCACGCATCAGCGCATCTGCATAAAGCTCCGGGTAAAAATTTAGCGCAAACAACATTCACGACTCCCCTGTGTCGATGCATCATTGTAAACCGGCTTGTAACGCCTGTCAAGGATGACCTTGCCCAAATTGAGGAGCAGTGCTAAACTGCGATTAGCCCCACCCTAATAATGAGATACCGCAAGAACCGGCAATGAAACCAAAATATTGAATTTGCGTCTATAGTAATGAAGTCGCAAAAGAGGTCTGCTATTTGAACAAGGCCGAGGGACACGATTTCTCTGTTAGTAATGAAGAACTCCTGGATATGTGCAAACGCCAGGATCAGGAAGCGTTGCGTCTGCTTTTGAGACGCCATGAGCGTCCGGTATACAATCTTCTTTATCGTATGCTGAGCAATCATGAAGACGCCGAGGAATCGCTTGCTGAGGTCTTCGTAAAAGTATGGCGTGGAGCGCCATTTTTTAAAGGCGACTCTAAGTTCACGACGTGGCTCTATCGTATTGCAACAAATACGGCCAGAGACGTCCTGCGTTCGCGCAAATCTAGGTATGAAGTGCCGTTCGATGATGTCATCGAAAATGAGTTAGAATCAAGAGAGAGCGCGACTGGAAGCATGCGCGATCCTGCGGAACAGCTCATAGAGGCCGATGGACAGACGCGCATACTGCGCGGAATGCAAATGCTTTCGGAAGAAGACCGACAGCTCATTAGTCTATATCACTTTCAAGACTGCAATTACGAACAAGTATCGAAAATAACCGGGACTCCGGTCAATAATCTTAAAGTCAAGCTTTTTAGAGCACGCAGGCGATTAAGAAAAGCATGCGACTCGCTGGAAGAAGGTGACGATAGTGGATTGCGAACAAGTACAACCGAATCTGCTGGACTACGCAAGAAAGCAACTGACTGGTCTTGAGCAGAAAAAGATTAAGGCTCATATAGATAAATGCGCCGATTGCGCGGCAGTGCTTAAAGAAGAACTAGACACATTTGAAGCGCTGGCGGCGATTCCTGAGCATAAGCCAAGCGCTGACGTGTGGATGCTGGTGCGTTCGCGCACAAAGCCATCTCGCTTAAGGCCGCTGGTATGGATGCACGCACTTATAGCAACAAATGCACGCAAAGCCGCAACTGCGGCAATTGCCGCACTGCTGGCTATTGGATATTATAACGCGGCAGTTATTACGCCGGGGGTTAATCAAGAACCGAAAACGCAGACGGTTGTGACAGTTTATTCAGATGACCCCCTCGGAGGCCACACAGACGCTGTCGTGGCTTCAATTGATGACATGTAGGTTATAAGTTATGAAGATTTGCTTGCGCTGGACTTTAATAATGCTTTTTGCGGCAACGATAGCCATAATGACATGCCCGGCATGCGTCGCCGACGACAAGCTGGAACTGTCCGAGAATCAAAGGGATCAGCTAAAATCGCTTGCCACAAATACTAGATGTCGAATCGGCCGCGAGCGTGACGCACTAAAGCGCGCCAGAATGGAATTGCTGAAAGTATACTATGCCTACAATCTCAACGAAAACGGCGTTAATATCGGCAATAAAAAAGTAAGCGATGCACAACTCAGCTTGCTCAATGTTCACCTAGATAATGAAATTGCGATGCGAAATATACTAACAGAGAGCCAGTTTCAGCACTTTAGGTTGATGATGAAGAGGCGAATGCGCAATCCCCAAACTCATGTCCTTGCTCCACCGGAAGAAGCCATTCTTGACAGACTGCCGGACAAGCAGATGCTGGACTCAATTGCAATTTCAGCCGAACAACGAAAGCGTCTAAACTCGACATTGCACAACACAGATGCAATAAACAGCCTCAGCACGTCCAGCAAACAACTGCTGGATCTATACTCTAATTACAACTTCGACACCGCCGCCGCGCGCAAGCTCATCAACGGTATTCATAGCAAACAAATCGATCTGCTTAGGCTCCAACACAAAAGGCAGCAACAAATCCGCACGATTCTATCAGAAAAGCAGTTTAAGCTGCTGCAGCAGGAAATCGCGAAGAAGCTATCCGAGCATAGACCAAAAATGCGAGGATGGGGACGACAGGGCGGTCGATAGCGAAGTCTGATTATTTAACCACTTCAAGAGCCTTTACAGTATCGAGCTCTTTTTTTGCCTGAACGACAAATGTATCGGCGTTTGCTTTGGAATCTGCATTGTTGGTTTCAAGATAATCTTGAAAAGAAGAGGTGGCCTGAGTCAGCATGCCGCATGCGAGACTGCGGTGAAGATTGGACGTTTTCTTATCCTCCGGGCATGGCAGCGCATCTAGGAACTTGGCCATGGACTCCAGTCGCAGTCCGAGGCCCTTTACGGAGTTGTAATAGCTCTCCCGGGAAATTATCTTTTTCTCATAGTCCGCTGAATCACGATCGAGTTGCTTGAGCATCGATGCAAACCATTGCTCAAACACGCTGCTAAATAGCTTGTATCGGCTCGTAATCGTCTGGCTCGAAGGGTTCGGCTGCACCTTTGCAAGCTGCCCTAAAGTGACCCTACTCTCGCTAAATAGCGACATCGATGCATCGACCAAAGCCAGCCGCTCATACGCACGCCAATCGGACGGATTTAACTTTATAGCTTCTTTGTAGGCATCGGCAGCCTCGTCGGGTTGATTTGCACGCCACAGTTTGTCTCCTTCACGCATCTTTGAAATAGCAGACGCGCTCTCATTCTTGGCTTCATCCGGTGCTGGCGGCACTGGAGCGGACTTAACCTGCGGAGATGCCTTAGGCGGCTCAGAGAGGTCTTTATAGTCGGCTTTGACGACGGGGACACTGCTGGGTTGGCCTAGCTGGTTTCTGGCGGCAGCTATTTTATCGGCAGATGCGCCCATTTTCTCAGCGGCATCAATCTCCGCGGCGGCTTCATCGCGCATGCTCCTGCGAATATAGGCATCTGCAAGTTTGAGGCGCAGTGCGGGATTTGTGGGATCCGCACTAACTGCCTGCTGATACTGTTGGATCGCAAGTGCCACTTTGCCGGCTTTCATACTCGTGTCGGCATGCCCAGCATAGTCACCGGCCGTCGGCGGATTGGGAGCGGTCATCATATCGGCTTTGATGGCAGTCGTCTGAGAGTCATTTGTTGGCTCTTTGTCGGGAACACTCGGCAACCCTAAAAATGCCTCTCGCGCAAGACTTATGACAGAGGCGCTGGTTGCGCTCTGGACGGCATTATCATAGCCGCGATCACCTGTCGTGCCGGTCAACGCATTGGCATGCGTTTCCCATCGGTCTTTTTTAGCACCGTTAGCCTTTGCAATCCACACTTTTACAGTGACAGCGCCGTCTTTAATCGACAAATCGGATCCAGCCGCATAGTCGTAATCAAGCGCTTTGGCGACTCGAATGCGTTCGTCCTGACTTGAATAACTTGCTACTTGGTCGGCAGTAATTTGCTTTTCCATTATCGCACGCAATACCGTCGGCGACTCGCGGTCAAAGACAATAGCTTCCACGCGCTGGGTTTCGCGCAAATACGTGCAAAGAGCATTTGTCGCCGACTTCGCCAGCGCCTTGTCAACGTGCTCGCCCTGCACCGTATCAAATACGATTACAACCGGGCGGGACTCCGGCGCCTTATCTGCATATGCAAATGCAGACACAGCCAAAAACACAGCTATTACTATAATTGCAATCCGCATTACTACTCCGATGAATTTGACCGCCATAGAGATATATACTTGGTTGCCGTAGCAATGCCTCTGTTCGCGCGATCCACGTTTTTACCCGCATCAACATCCGCCCTGTAAATCACAATTGCTTGATTTGCAGCGCCGATTGCCTCAGAGTAGACGCCTTGATTATGAAGCCTTACGGCGTTGGCAAGCATAGAGTCCCCAGTCGGCTTATACGAGGCTGCTATGTTTTTCTCGGCAGGCTTTTCAACATGCTTGGTTTGAGTCGGTTCTGATTTGGTGGAAACCGACTTGGACTCAGGCACAAGCGTAAGCTCTTGGTTGATCTTTGGCACGTTTAGCGGCTTGATCTCAGTAAACGACTGCGGCGGCTTTGCCGGATGATTCGCAGCTTTCTGCACAGCGGCCGGCGTCGGCGGAGCCGTAGATGTGGATGAGTTGTTCTGAGCCCTAGGAAAAGTATAAACCCTCAGAGCGGGCTGATTAGGACGCGGCTGCGTTATGCTGACAATTGGTTTGTTATATGGCTTGCTCGCGCGGGAAGTCTTCGAACCGCCGGACAAGCTCGTCGCAATTACAACCAGAACAACTATTACAACAAATGTTGCTCCACCGGCAAGTGCGGGTTTGGGAACGCTTTGAAGCTTTTCCAACACACGCCGCTTTATAATAACATCAGGGCCGAAGCTGACCTTTGCATCCAAATTCGAGTCGCGACCACTGTAACGCAAACGCAGCGACGCCAGCTTTTCGCGATCTGCGGCGCTGTCGGGGTTGAGGTCGATAATGGCTTCGTAGTGCTGCATCGCCCTTTTAAGAAAATCCCGCGCGGCGTCGGCATTCTCCTCGGAAAGCGCGTTCTCAGCCTTGCGCTCATAGGCAAGCGCGACAATCGAGTGCGCAGACGCGCTATTGGGGTTGGCAGATGCCAGCTTCTCGGCCTTTTCCAAAGCCGCGTCAAGGCTGCAGTGCTCGAATAGTTCCAGCACGGCAAATAATTCCTCTCCCAATCCGACCTCGTCATTAGTCGATGCCGGAGCAAGTTGAGGTTCAGAAGCCGCCAGCAATTTCAACTGGGCACCACACTGACGACAGTATTTATTTGTTTTCCCGTTGACCGTACTGCAGTTCGGGCACTTCATTTACACGCCCTCATGTAACACTCACACTCTTTTGTCGAGTTTGCAGTCACAAGAGTTCCCTCTGAGCCGTAGCTTTCGGCACAATATCTAAATGCTCGTATGCAAGGCGAGTTGCAACCCGACCCCGAGGCGTGCGATTGAGAAAGCCGCACTGGATCAGAAAAGGCTCATGCACGTCTTCAATCGTATCGCGCTCCTCGCTTATTGAAGCGGCTATGGTCTCGACTCCCACCGGGCCACCGTCAAATTTCTCAATAATCGCGCGAAGCAGCCGCCTGTCTGCATCATCCAACCCGCTCTCGTCAATTTCAAGCATGTCCAGCCCGTCGCGCGCGACACAGCGGTCGATAAGTCCATCGGCCCGCACTTGAGCGTAATCTCTTACTCTTCGCAATACGCGATTTGCTATTCGCGGCGTGCCCCGCGAGCGGCTTGCGATCTCATAAGCACCTTCCTCGCATATCTTTACGCCTAAAATATTTGCCGACCGGCTAACGATTGTCTTTAAGTTTTCGACATCGTAAAACTCGAAATTATGCACAATGCCAAATCGGCCACGCAGCGGGGAAGTAATGAGTCCGGCGCGGGTTGTCGCGCCGACGAGCGTAAACTTTGGCAGATCCAGTTTAAGCGTGCGCGCACTCGGGCCTTTGCCGATAATAAGATCAAGCTGGAAATCTTCCATTGCAGGATATAAAATCTCTTCGACGGCGCGATTTAGTCGATGGATTTCGTCAATAAAGAGCACGCTCATCGGCTCAAGATTGGTTAATATCGCCGCAAGATCTCCGGGCCGCTCTATTGCCGGACCGGATGTTGTGCGAATTGGCACATCCATCTCGTTAGCGACAATCAGCGCAAGTGTGGTTTTTCCGAGACCGGGCGGGCCATATAGCAGCACATGGTCCAGCGGCTCCGAGCGCATTTTTGCAGCTTGAATAAAAATACTCAGGCTGTCTTTGATCTTATCGCGCCCGATAAACTCGCTGAGCCGGCGCGGACGCAGTGTGCAATCCAGCGCCCGATCCTCTTCGCGTTGTTCTGGCGAGACAAATCTATCAGCTTGATCTTGTCTAACATCATCGTTGGCCATAATTCTATCCCTTGGCGAGCAACTTAAGCGCATTGGTGACAATCGCCGCAGTGTCACGCTTGTCGGCTATGGACTTAAGAGCACTTTCTGCGGCAGTGCGGGCATCATTGCGGTTGTAGCCGAGTGCGACAAGGCCCTCTATTGCATCATTGAGCACTTGCTGTTCCGGCGGCATCGCAACTCTAGCGGCGCGCGTCCAAACGAGTGTTGTGACCTTTTCCTTTAGCTCCAATACGATCCGCTGAGCAGTCTTTGTGCCGACACCTGAAACGCGATTGAGTTCGACAAAGCTCTCCGACGAAATCGCATTTATAATAGACTCTACCGAAAGCTCAGAAAGAATATTTAGCGCAACTTTCGGCCCCACCCCACTCACAGTCAAAAGCAGCTCAAAAACTGCCTTCTGAGACTGTTCAGCAAAACCATATAGGGTAATGGAGTCCTCTTTTACAATTGTGGAAACAAGAAATTTTGTCTTTGTGCCGACGGGTGGAAGCTGCGCAATGACGGCGAGCGGGACATATACCTTGTAGCCGACGCCACTGACATCGACCACGGCATAATCAGACTCAACTCTCGCCAACTCGCCGTGCAAATGCGCTATCAAATCTAGTAGATCACCTTGTTGAGAGGATATTCGACAATGCCCGAAGCTCCGGCTCGCTTTAGCTTGGGAACCAGTTCGCGCACGAGATTTTCTTCTACAATAATCTCCGCCGCAACCCAGCCCTCGTCGCTCAGCGGCGAAACCGTGGGATTTTTAAGGGACGGCAGTTCCGCAATCACTTGCTCGATCACATCAACCGGCACATTCATCTTAAGACCGACCAACCCATCCGCCGTCAGTGCCGCTTGCAAAAGCATTGCGATATTTTCAATCTTATGTCGCTTCCACTCGTCCTGCCACGCCTGCTTGTTTACAATCAAGCGAGTGGTGGATTCGAGAAGCGTATCGATGATCTCGAGGCCGTGAGCCTTTAGTGTGCTGCCGGTCTCCGTACCCTCTACAATCGCGTCAACAAGATCGGGCACTTTCACTTCAGTCGCACCCCAACTAAACTCAACATGCACATTGACGCCGTGCTGCTCGAAATAGCGCTTTGTGACATTCACAAGCTCGGTGGCGACTCGTTTGCCCTCAAGGTCTTTGGGGCCTCTTATCGACGAGCCCTTGGGCACGGCAAGCACCCATTTATACGGCTTGGTAGTGGCCTTTGAGTATAGAAGCTCGCAGACTTCATGGACATCGGCGTCACACTCGCGGACATTATCATATCCGGTGATGCCTACATCTAACACACCTGCTTCTACATATCTGGCAATTTCCTGTGCGCGCAGAAGTGTGGCTTCGATCTCATCATCGTTCACGCTGGGGTGATACGACCGTGATCCGGCCCGAAAATCCCATCCCGCATTCTTAAAAAGCGCGAACGTGGCCTCCTGCAAACTTCCTTTTGGCAATGCTACTTTGAGCTTCAATGCGACGTGCTCCTCCCTTAATTGACCTCGACATTATACCGTGAGCACAGAGCAAGGGTCAAATCAACTTTTGGACATATAACAAAAGGCCGCGGGATATTTTGTCCTGCGGCCTCGGTTTTTTTAGTTATATTGCTTAACGCAATCTTGTCAATTTGCGGGAGCGGGAGGAGGAGGAGGTGTTGACTCACTCTTTTTCGGCGCTACCTTGGGCTTGACACTCGGCGTCGGCTCCTTTGCCGGAGGCTCCTGGAGCTTGTTGTCTATCTTTGCTTTTCCCTGAAGATTGCTAAACCACTTTTGCATCTCCATAGGAACCTTGCGCTCCATAATCATAGCCTTAATTTCGGCCTTATCGGCACCTGTAGCATCTTTGCCAAGAGCATCAATCTTAATAATATGATAGCCGTAGGCAGTCTTTACAGGCTCGCTGACTTCGCCGACTTTCAAACCAAATGCGGCATTTTCGAACTCCTTGACCATCTTGCCCTTTGTGAACCATCCGAGTTCGCCGCCATTCTTCACGCCGTCAGCGCTATTGCCGGGATCTTCGGAATATTCATCTGCAAGCTTGCCGAAATCTTCGCCGGCTTTAATCTTTGCAGCAATTTCATCTATCTTCTTCTTGGCTGCCTCATCACCCTTGGCCTTGTCGGTCTCGCTTTCGGGGAAGCGAATCAGGATGTGGCGAGCCTTAACCCACTCAGCATACTCTGCGTCGGAAATCTTAAGATCCTTTGTTGCGGCTTTCTCAGCCAGAGCAGATATGCGGATACTGGATGTGAATCGCGTCTTGGGAATATGGAACTGCTGAAGAAGCTCATCCACGCTGTTGAGTTTCATTCGCCTGACGGCTTCCATCTCTTTTTGTTTCTGCTCGGCCGGAGTAATTGTAACTCCTGCCTTCTTAGCGGCCTGCTCGATCATTTTCTGATTCAAAAGATCGCCAAGAACCTGTGCTCCGTTCCAGTAGAAGAGTGCTTTCACAAGCTCGCCCTTAGTTACGGAGGCCCCGTCAACGGTTCCTACGACGGTACTATCCGATGCTTTCCAAAACTTATTAAGCACCTCATCCTGATTAAACGGCTTTGAGGCGGGCTTCGAAGCGGATTTTGCCGTAGACTTAACTGCAGGCTTTGCCGCCTTAGCAGCTGCCTTGGCTGCAGCCGACGCAGAGACTGTGGCAAATGCCAAGCAAGTCAGCACTGCCAGAAGAACAACAAGCATTCTGTTGCGCATAAACTCATGCTCCTTTCAAATATTGGAATTGCGCTAAATCTTACTATAACGCAGCCCTGGCGGTCAAGCTGGGCTGGACATAGCCTGTATTATAACGACTTTGTTAGCTAGCTAGTTCCTAAAACAAGCGATATATACTAAAAACTGCCAGCCGTAACAAGTTTTTTCATGCATGCTGCCTTAAAACAACAGCAGAACTATTATGAGCTGAATCGTATTATACACACAATGACACACAATCGATGGTAATAGCGAACCCGTGCGCTCTCTCATCAATGCAAAGACACTGCCCAAAACAAATATCGGCAAAAAACCGTTCGGCAGCGGGTGAACAACCGCAAACATAGCCGACGAAATGCCCACTGCGGCCCATACTCCCATCCGCCCGCGCAGTGTCGTATACAGCACACCCCGAAAAAAAGTCTCTTCGACTAGCGGGGCGATCACCGACGCCGCAAAAAATGCAAGCACTACCCCGAGCGCGTTGCCGCTGGATACAATGCCTTCGATCGGCTGCTGCGGCGTTGGAATGTTTTTAAATACAGTGCGTGCCAGCAAACTCGCCGCTATAGCCGCGACAAACAATAGTGGCAGCGCTGCAAAAAATCCAGCGAGCCCCGTGACAACGTCGCGTCCGACCGACGTTGTTCGATAGCCGATTTCGCGCCAGTCCATGCCTATGCGACTAATGCCACTGGTCAAGATCCACATGCCCAGAAAATAGGCAAGAATCGCCGACGTTATCACTAAGGCAAGATATGACGCATCAACCCATACTTCGCCAAATTTATTTCCGACAATCTCGCTGACGGCCGTCACAGATGTGGCGAACCCGATATAGCTTGCCAAATATATGATAAACGATGACACACCTGTGGGCCAATCAAACCAGTTGCGCGGCGCATCAGCAAATTTAGAAGCGTTTGTGCGCACAAATACTGCGGCAATGGCCACACCACCCAATCCACCCAACGCAAGCATTCCGCACAAACACATTACTATAATCAGTGTCAGCCTATACTGCGCTTTAATATCTTCGAGCATATGGGCAGAAGATGAGTCTTTGTCGGTGCGCCGGCGGACTTCCAACAAAGCTACATCATTTAGCGGCCCCAAGTTCAATAAACTTATTTTCTGCTCGTATTTTGGGGCTTCAGATTGAGTCAGATTTTTTGCGTTAAATATTCGAAGCCACATCGCCTTCTCGCGGTGCAGCTTCTTGATTTCTATTGCGCTAAGATGAAGCTTCTTTGCAGACGAGTCGAGCTTTTCAAAATCAGAGATGCCCGACATCCCATGCAATTCTTTAAAAACGCCAAGTCTGCGGTATGCGCTCGGCCATGGAACGGCTTTCCGATAGCTTTGCAGCGATTTATCGACAAAACTATCTACCGACCAGGCAAGGCTGACCATCGCGTAAATGTCGCCGGTTCTTATATACGCCTCGTTGTCGGACTCGGATATGTCTCCCGCAGAACTGCTAACTCGAAATCCTACAACCTGCAGTGAAACTATGACCGCAATGAGCAGCAGTAGAGCTGATATTCCAATGCGAAAAGATTGCTTTTCGGCTTGGCTTGGCTCAGAGTCCAATCAGGCGACCTCACTGCGCACAAGTTCATCGCTTCCACGCCTATTCAACCACTCACTGTAGCCTGTCAGCATGGCACGAAATTCTGTCTCAAAGCGATCTCGCTGCGCTTGCAAAAGAGCGATCTCCGCACGATGCTTCTCGGCTTCAACTTGCACATCAGCCATAAGTTTTACGCGCGCCTGCTCGGCCTCCGTCAGTATAAGCTCTGCCTGCTTGTGCGCATTGGCACGAAGCTCATCGGCATTTTTTTGCGCCAAAGTCAATGCGTCGGCGAGAGTAGTTTTCATCTGGCGAACTTGACCTATCTCGTCTTCAAGCGCGTCGAGCTTTCGTCCAAGTTCGGCTTTTTCTTTAATTGCCAATTCCAGTGACTTGCCCACTGCGTCGACGAACTCGTCGACCTGATCCTTATTGTAGCCTCTAAGCGATGATTTGAACTCCGTATGGAGAATATCTACAGGTGTAAGCGCCATAATAATTCTCCTTATGCGCGCACAAGCATATTAATAAGCAAATAGCCAATGAATTGAATCCCCAGCATCGCAATGACCGGCGAAAGATCCAGGCCCGCATCACCAACTCTCACAACTGGAACAACTTTTTTTATCGGTCGATACATCGGCTCAGCAATGCTGCGAATAAACTTGACAAATGGGCTTCGCCTGTCGATGGTTGGTATAAATGTGAGAATGACATCGATAAAAATAATCCATGTCAGTATCCTCACGATCCAATTTATCGCCAAAACAAGCAACATTAGGCCCACACTTCCTTTATATTTGCTAAGAAAGCTCTTCGGAACGATCCGTCGCCGCTTTCACCGCTTCGATTATGGCCGAGCGAAAACCGGCCATCTCTAAGGCATCTATCCCAGCAATAGTCGTGCCGCCGGGACTTGTGACCATGTCTTTGAGCACGGCAGGGTGCTCACCGCTCTCAATAAGCGTCTTTGCCGATCCATAGACTGTTTGAGCAGCGAGTTTGGTGGCAATTTGTCTCGGCAGACCAACGCGCACACCGGCGTCGGACAGCGCCTCGATCATTACATAAACATATGCAGGCCCACTGCCACTAAGTCCGGTGACGGCGTTGAGCAGTTTCTCCGGCACTTCATACGAGATGCCCACTGCATCAAAAATCTTCTTGGCGGCCTGAATATGTTCGGCATTGGCCGCCTTGCCCGCGCTAAAACCTATCGCCCCCGCACCTACCTGGCACGGTGTATTCGGCATTGCACGAATGACGCCTATGCCGCTTGGCAAGCGTGACTCTATCGCATCCAAACATACCCCGGCTGCGATACTGACAACCACCTGCTTATCTGTCAGGACGC
>JAEWSK010000136.1 GCA_023398345.1 Armatimonadota bacterium
TCGAAAGAGTTCCACAATATCAGCGCGTCATTAACGTCATCTACAAATATACCGCTCGCAAACTCAGTCCCGTTGTGACGGCGTTGGCAGCGTCGGGCGTGGCATTGGCGATTCTTGCAGCGGGTGGGCAGGAGCGAATATTAGTTCAAAAGCAAGATGTTGTTGCAAATACTCCATATAGCATGCGAACGCACGAAGTGTCGATTATGCCGTCAGTTCCGACAAACTCAGTTGTATACTCTGATACGAGGCCGCTCGTTGTTGCAGAAAATGGCGGCGGCGCGAATCTTTACCTTGCGGGCTTTTCCTCGCGGTAAAGCGTTAATTTTTATGATTGCAATACGCCAGGTAAACTCTTGGGCGAAAGTCTGGAGGCTTTGCCCGGCGTTTTGTTATCAAGGCGCCGGTTTATGCGTCTAACTCATATATAAACGCAGGAGGGTACAATAGGCAATGCATTCGTTATGGAAAACCACAGTAAAAAATCCAAGTCTGCTGGTAGTCTGCGCGCTCAGCATTGCACTGGGATTTTCGTTGGCTGCGAACTTCTATAGTCACGCGAACAATGTGGCTATTGCCGCAGCCCCAAAGGACTTAAATCAGTCCAATTGGCGCACGGCTTTTGAGGATGTATCTGAAAAGCTAGCGCCATCTGTGGTGTACATCACCAGTGAAAAGGACGTCACCTATCAGTCTTACGATCCGTTCGGCGGCATGGACGACTTTTTTAACTGGCCATTTGGCGGTCAGAATAGACGTGCCCCTGAAACAAAAAAGCAGACCCAGAAAGCTACCGGCACGGGCTTTATAGTCCGATCCGACGGCTATATTCTTACAAACAACCATGTCGTGGCCGATGCCGACAGAGTAACTGTCAAACTTTCCGATGGCCGCGAGTTCAAGGGCAAAGTATTTCTTGATCCCAACACCGACCTTGCGGTAGTTAAGATCGATGCAACGGCACTGCCCGCAGTGAGCTTTGCGGATTCTGATGAAGTCAAGGTTGGACAGTGGACGGTCGCCATTGGGAACCCGTTTGGTTTGCGCAATACGGTGACGGTCGGCGTAGTCAGTGGTCTTAGACGTGAGACAGATTCTGGTTTCGAGGGCTTTCCTGAGGCTATCCAGACAGATGCGCCGATAAACCCAGGCAATTCCGGTGGGCCGCTTGTTGATCTCGACGGCAAAGTCATCGGCGTAAATTTCATGATTTATTCCACGACTCGCCAGAGCGCGGGTATCGGATTTGCGATTCCTTCCAATACGGCAAAGTCCGTTATGAGCCAACTCATAGATAAGGGCAAAGTCGTGCGCGGCTATCTCGGCATTCAGTTGGCCGATTTGACGCCTGCCAAGGCTCAAGTCTATGGTGTAAAGAAAGGCGCGCTGGTGACATCTGTGGAGAGTGATTCACCGGCGGACAAGGCTGGTCTGAAGGAATCTGATATTATAACGAAGGTCGATGGCAAGGACACGACGAGCGCCCTCGAACTGCGCAAGGCCGTGCAGGCGATTGTCCCAGGCACGACCGTAAAGCTCACAGTAATGCGCGACAAGAATGAGAAAACAATCTCGGTCAAGCTATCTGAAGCGCCGACGGACAGCAAAGATGCCCAGACATCGGCGGCAGATAAGCTCGGTGTCACAGTGAAAGTGCTGACTGCCGATGCTGCCAAGCAGTTGGGTGTCCGACGAACTACCGGCGTTGTCGTCGAGTCAGTAGAGCAGGGCAGCGTCGCAGACAGATCCGGCATTCAAGAAAAAGATGTCATCACAAAGGTCAATACTACGCCGGTGGCGAGTGTTGCTACGTTCAATGAGGCTGTCAAAAAACTCAATAGCGGCGACACGGCAATTCTAGTTATCCAGCGTGGCCCGAACTCAGCGATACTGGAACTAACGCTGGACTAAGCATAAATAGACACTACTTCAAACTTGATCCGTGGCAGGGCTTATATAGTTCTGCCACGGATTTTTGCACAGGCGTCAATTGTATGCGACACCCTTATATCCCCCAAAATTACTTTTGCGATTGTTTGTAGGTGGGTGCACATGTCGCGCATTTACTCGCTTTGGTGAAAGAATCCATGCACCGCCTCGGCTGATGTTTTTGTCATTGCCGGCGCGGCTGCGAGTTCCTCGATTGACGCTTGCTTGATTTTTTCTACTGAGCCGAAATGCTTTATCATTGCGCGACGGCGTTTTGCGCCGATGCCGGGTATGTCGTTTAGCACTGACGCTTTCATCGTTTTGCCGCGCGAAGCCCTGTGGTATGTTATTGCGAACCGATGCGCCTCGTCCCGGATTCTTTGCAGCAGGTGCAGTGCCTTTGAATTGCGAGCAAGCAAAATCGGGTTGGATCGTCCCGGCAGAAATATTTCTTCATGGCGCTTGGCAAGGCCGATTATTGCAAGCTCGGCTTTTTCCGAGCTTTCGGCTATAGACTCAAGCGCGGCGTTGAGTTGACCTTTTCCGCCGTCGATTAGCATTAAATCGGGCAATGTTGAAAATGCGTCGCCGCGACGAAGCGTGCCGGTCAACCTGCGGGATATTACTTCGCGCATCGAAGCGTAATCGTCCGGTCGACCCTCGGAGAGTTTGATCTTGAACTTGCGATAGTGCGCTTTTTTCGGTTGGCCATTTTCAAAAACAACCAGCGATGCGACTGTGTTGGTTCCCTGTATGTTCGATATATCGTATGCCTCGATTCGACGCGGCAGGACATCGATTTCGATTGCGTCACGCAGTTCGCTAAGCTCCTCGTCAATTCGCTGCTGATCGGTCGCCATTTTTAATTCGAGCTGTCGAAGCACGAGTTCGGCGTTCTTGCACGCCATTTCAACAAGCTGCTTTTTTTCGCCACGCTTTGGACTGAGGACTTCCACCTTCGAGCCTTTTTTTTGTCGCAGCCAGTCTTCCATTACGTCGACTTCAGGTATCTCGGCGTTTAGAAGCACCTCGCGAGGCACATACGCCGCCGCGCCGTAGTATTGCTCCATAAACTCTGAAAGATTATCCGATAGCTCGTCGGCAGATGCGTTTTCAAGAAGAAAGTGTTCTTGCCCGATCAGCTTACCGTTGCGCACAAAAAACATCTCGGCGCATGCGTTGCCATTGTCGGTGACGAGCGCAATTATATCTTGATCTTCAAGCGCAGTCGAAATTACTTTTTGGCGGGCAATAAGTTTTTGAATCGACTGCACTTGATCTCTCAGTTTTGCAGCCTTTTCAAATTCAAGGTTTTCAGACGCCGTTTCCATTTGCGCAAGCATGCGATTTGCGAGTTCTTCGCGCCTGCCTTCAAGAAATGCCATCACATCGCGGATGACCGCCATATATTCATCGTGGCTGATTTTGCCCGCGCAAACGCCGGTGCATTGGCCAATGTGATAATACATGCACGCCTTGCCGCGCGACTGAGCGGGGTCTTTGTATCCGCAAGGCACTCTAAACACCCGTCGGATCAGCTTCAGCGTTTCGCGAACGGCCTCTGTGTCGGTGTATGGCCCAAAATATTTATCTTTTTCCTTTGGCTGCATTCGCAGCTTGCGCAGATAGACAACGCGCGGCCATTGCTCGCTTAACGTAATAGCTATATACGGGTAGCTTTTGTCGTCGCGCAGGCGCACGTTGTAAGGCGGCCGGTGCTTCTTGATGAGGTTGTTTTCAAGGATCAGCGCTTCAAGTTCGCTGTCGGTGATAATGGTGTCGAGGTCGACAATCTCGTAGACCATCTTGCGTTTTCGACGGGTGAGGTCGGCGCCTTTTTGAAAATAGCTTCGGACTCGATTTCTTAGCTGCTTTGCTTTACCGACATATATTATATCGCCGCTTTCGTTTTTCATTAAATAGCAGCCCGGCTCGGTGGGAAGCGAGGCTAGCTTGTCGGTTAGCGTTACGGGATATTTGTTTTCCAAGGCAGTCCAGTCGAGCGAATCAGTCGCCTCGACTCGATGATCGTGCTGTGCCATACTTCTCACCTGTCTTTCTCAGTGAGAATTCTAGCATCGGCGCGTGCTTTTCACAAGGATGTTGATATATGTCGAGTGTTCGCAAACTCAGTTGGCAAAGACGAGAGATGCTCTCAGCGATTTGTCCCACTCGGTTCGGCTCAATGATCCGCCGAGTATATTATTTGCTATGTAACTCAATCTCATTCCGATATGTTGCGTGAGCTGGTAAGTGAGGTTTACGCGCGAGTCAATAAGGTCGTCTTCACTTGCGCTGTTTTATTTGACGAAAGCTGCTCTGCTCTATTTCGGCAATAAGTTGAAAGTTCTTTTAGCACCACCCTGGTCTTGAGTTTGTGCTCAATTGCAGGGTAGTGCCAATACTTGCTTTTCAACTATTACTTTAGTCGATATTAAGTCCCAATTGCACTTTTGCAGTTGATGGGGCGTTGTTTATTATCTTTTCGCCGCCCTTAAACTGGCAGCCGAAGATTGCAGCGGAGTGTATGTCTTTACCGAGCTCAATTTGTTTTTTGCCCTCGGCAACAAACTCACATCCGTTGACGATCACCGATCCGCCTTTTACAGATATGGCCGCTGCATTTGAGTCTTTATTTGCCCAGCCGGAGAAGTGGCAGGATGTGAATGTGACGGTTCCATTTCCGTCGACTATAGCTTGATTATCAGTTGATTCTATCGGCCAGAACCCGCAGTTCGAGAACTTTACCGGCCCCTGATTTTTCGGGCCAATGACTACCGTCGCCATAATCTGGCTGTTGGAAAACGCCACTCCTGCGTGGCTTTGAGATGCGTCAACTTGCACAGCTATCGGGCAGACATCCGATCCGCACTGTGTCAGAACCACATTAGGCTCACCTTGCTCTGTTGCAATGAAATGATAGCCGATTTTTGGAAAGATTACAAAGCAGTTGTTCATATACTCCCAGTCGGTCTTGCCGATCAAGAAGCCGGTGAGGTTCTTTGACAGATATTTAAATAGCTCATGTGCTTGCTCCCCGACTGGGGTGCTTGGGTATTTTGCCCGCACCCAATAGTTGGGGTTGAAATGGACGTTTTCGAGTCGACCTATGTCAGTAGTATTGTTAACGTAAATGCCGGTTTTAAGAGGGCAGCCAAAGACGTTGTTTATATAGTGGACTTCGTTCCAGTATGTGCCTAAGTCGATGCCATTATATGGATTTACAAGTGTGACGTCTATAACGCTGCAGTGCATTCCTTTGCCGCGAATCGTCCATGGATAAGCCTTTATGTTTGCGGCATCCTGGTCGGGGTATAAGATTGTGATGCCACGAACGCAACTGCTTTGGTTGAGCGAAATAAGTGGAGTTCCGTTTTCATTGCCGGCCCCACCCGTAGCATAAATAATGCTGCCTTTGCCGATTTCCGTTTGGTGCGGCGCTTCCCAAACACCTTTTAGCGTTACACTATCGGGCACGTCTAGTGACCCGGCAATGAGATATGTTCCTGCCGGTACGAGCACGATTCCGCCTTTTTCGGCTGCCGAATTGAGCGCATTTTGAAATGCTTTTGTATCATCAGTTTTGCTGTCGCCCTTCGCGCCAAAGTCGATTACGCTAGCTGCAACAAAACCTTTTGGCGTCTCGTCGGAAGCAGCAACAGACATAGATGCTGCAATAAAGATGAGTGCTACAATCAAGAACATAATTCGCATGTTATCTCCTCTGTTTTTCTCTTTTTGCAAGATTTATTTAGCAACCTTCTTACAATGACTCGTTGTAGATTTTTAACGGTAGCGGTTGATTAGTGCATGCATTTGGTCGGACTTGCGTTCAATGTCCGCAACCATTGCAAACTGCGTTCGGGCGCGGTCGAGGTTATGGCGCTCTCTGTGGATTTTAAAGTATATGTCGCCTTCGAGGTAGTCTGAAAGAAAACGTATCCCGCATTCGAGTGTCATTAGCTTTGCCGAAAACGGCAGGTATTCGATCTCGGTAGGAATCAAAAAGTCCCGCGCGGTTTCGAGATAGCCGTGTGCCAGATGCTCGAATAGATTTATATCTATGCCGACTTTGCTTATGTCGATCTCGTCCTCAGCAGCCGATGCCGCGCATGTTCGCGCGGAATCCCCAAAGTCATATAATGCCGAGCCGGGCATTACCGTATCCAGATCTATTACGCATACGCCCTCGCCGGTGGTGTCGTCTATCATTACGTTGTTAATCTTCGTGTCGTTGTGCGTGATGCGCTCCGGCATTTCGCCGCTATCGAGCATATCTAATAATATTGACGTTTCGGGTTCATATTTGAGCACGAAGTCTATTTCGTCTTTTACTGATGCTGCGCGGTTTTGGCAGTCGGCTTCGAGCGCGCATATGAAATCTTCAAATCGCCTGCGGCTGTGGTGGAAATTAGGTATGGTTTCGTGCAAGCGTTTGCCGGGCAGCGTGCTCAGAAGCTTTTGAAATTGGCCGAATGCCTTTGCTGCGCTGTATACCTGATGGACATTTTGAGGTTGATCGTATGTCTGCGCCTCCTCAATGAATATATACGTTCGCCAGTAGTTACCTTCTGGGCAGCGATAGAACGATTTTTTGTCGAGCGTTGGGAGAAGCGTGAGAGATTCGCGATCGGCATCGCCACCTGCGGCTGCAATTTGCTCGCGGGCGTAGGATGTAACACGTTCGACGTTTTCCATTAACGACGGCGGTTCTTTAAAGACGTTGTGATTGATCCGCTGGTGTATATAACGTCTGATGCCCGCGCTCGTCTCGAATTGGCTTGCGTATGTATCGTTAATATGGCCGGAGCCGTATGGGATTGCGTCCACAAATCGCCCGTCGAGCTGAAAATGCGAAGTAATCTCTTTTAGATCGGGCTTAATACTAGTCACAGACCTACTCGCCTTTCTCGTTCCAGAGATTATTTGGATATTGCCCTTCGGCTATCATATTCTGAATGGCGGACTGGATTAGCGGTCGATCTTCTTGATATGTAACGCCGTGCCATTTTTCGCTGGTGGCAAGAACTTTTACGCTTGCCCGGCCGGTCTTTATTGAGTTGTCTACCACCGACGGCAGTAAATATTCGGCCTTTTCAAGATTGCTTTTGCTTGCGCGCAGAAACGGCGCAAATTCGGCGTCGAGTTCATCGAGTATGCTAGGCGTGAAACCCCAGAAATTTAGCGATACGATAGTGTGAGGCGCGAGCGAAAACCATTTGTCGCCGTCGACAGTATATTTAATGTCGCCGCCGATGCGCTCGATGCGCGTGCGTTCGGTCACGTTTGCAAGAAAACCGTCGGGCGTCAGATCGCAGACGCCTCGCGCGACTGAGCCGTTTTCTGAAAGCGTATTTGCAAGTTCGTAACCGACCATGCAGTAGTCTGCCACATTATTGCAATCTCGCGCTTGGCGCAGATACGGAGCGACCGTGTCAAATGAGGCCGAGCCATAGAAGTCGTCGGCGTTAATTACTGCAAAAGGCGTGTCAACCACTCCTTTGCAGCACAGCACGGCATGGCCGGTTCCCAATGGTTTTATTCGAGCGTCGGGCATGGCAAAACCATCGGGCAAGTTTGTCAAATCTTGATATACATATGCGACGTCGATTTGTTTTTCAAGCGAGCGTCCGATTTTTTCGCGAAACACTTGCTCAATGTCGCGCCGTATAATAAATACGATTTTGCCAAATCCGGCTCGGATTGCATCATATGCGGAGTAATCAAGTATGATCTCACCGCTGGGGCCGATTGGGTCTATCTGTTTAAGACCGCCATATCGACTACCCATTCCAGCGGCCATTACAACGAGTGTGATGTCAGGCAATGCTTGTATTCCTCCTGACTCTATTTTACAAGCTGAGTTTTGTTATGTCACGTTATTAGTAGACGGTTGATTTTAGAAATAATTCTGCAAAGATTGCAAATTATAGCTGTTCATTAGAGCAGGATTTTCGAGAACGCTTGTGGAATATTTCACAAATGATACCATTGGGGGAAAGTTATGGCGCGTACGTACAATTTTAACCCTGGACCGGCGGCATTGCCGCTTGAGGTGCTGGAGAATGCTCAGTCTGTGATGCTGGATTTTGCCGGAACAGGCATGAGCGTGATGGAGATGTCCCATCGATCGAAAGAATACCAGGGCGTTGTGGACGGCGCCGAAGCCGGAGTTCGTCGGCTTATGGGCGTATCGGATGACTACGCGGTCTTGTTTTTGCAGGGTGGGGCGAGTTTGCAGTTTGCAATGATTCCTATGAACCTGCGGCGCGAAGGCAAAATCGCAGACTATATAGAT
>JAEWSK010000250.1 GCA_023398345.1 Armatimonadota bacterium
GAGTTTGAGCAGCCAGCCAACAAAGAAAGCAAACCAGAAATAGTCCATTGCGTAGCTGATAGCGAGTGCATAGCCTGCAGGGTGGAATGGCCAACTTACAAATGCGCCGCGCAATGTTTTGAGCGCGATCACCATCACCGCTCCGCCGATCAAGTTCAATAACCAAGGCAAGTCGGTTGTCGGCTTGTTTTTTGCCCAGTTGGCGAGTTTATCAAATGACTCGATACCGACCCAGGATTTGAACCCCAGGCACTTTGCAGTCGCACCCGCTTGGTAGGTCACATGAAGATTTGCCCAATAACTCGTCAGCAGTCCAACGACCGCCGATAACATAAGGACAAAAATCAGCGGTTTAATCTTAATCTTTGTTCCCTCTGTCATTTTCATTGCTTCGAGCTGATTAGGCATCGGGTGGCTGCGGTAGCACCTGTTGAACCAGTACATGCTCTGCATTACTGTCATGTTTGCAATGCCGATAGCGTTGAAGCCGAGCAGACTTAGCATAATCTGTTGTGGGTTGGCGAAATACATCTCATGCGGTGTGCCGAGTTCTGCGCGAACCCTCGTTATTGCAATTGAGAGCAAGAAGTATAGCGCATAGAAAATAATGGCCAGATACACAGGCATCCCCATATATCTGCTGATAATCACAAGAAAGACGCTTCCCAGTCCCAGCACGTAAAACGATTTTCTGCTGAGGCTTGCCTCAGCCATTTCCTCTGGAGTGCCACTATCTCTAAAAGCCTGCTGCCAGGTCTTTTTTATGTGTGGAAGAGTTCCTAGAACAATAATAGTGCTCAGCGCAAGCCATGCACCCGACGACTGTGCTTCCCAGTAGGGGAACGCCGATGTGCCCGATCCGTCCCAGCCCATCGTTGCGCCAAATACTTGCCAAAGCTTTCTTGCGACAAAGAAGAACCAGCATGAGAAGCTCAAATCAAGAGGGATAAAGTATACAAGCCCAATTGTGAACGGATAAGTAGTTATGCTAAGTTCGCTGCCTAATCTTGTAACCGCACTCCATGGGCGGTTTGGGAATAACTGCGCAATGCTGAATGCCTTGACTCCCTCCAATACAGGCAAAGTGGGGTATAGCACATGCAGGCCATTTATAAGCCCGATCAGAAATGCTATTCCGAACCCAATCCACATAAGCTTGTTTGAATAGAACTTGCGGCCCGAATCCTCGGCAGTCATCGCAATTGGCAGTTGGACAAGCGGGAATACCAGCTTTTCATTTTCAGTCCATTGCTTGCGAATCAGCACATTGATTGCAAGCATCATTGAAATCAAAACAAGTATGAGTGAGCCCCAAAGTGCAAGCGGCGTAACCCAGCAGCGCAATATTGACCAAACAAATGGATTAACTCCGCCGCTGTAGAGTCCCTTTACGGCAAGTTTATCCGTCACAAACATATGTTGAGGCAAGTATTTGCCAAATAGTTTGTCATACTGGTTTGTGTCGGTGGCAAATTGGGTGGGGTGGGCTATAACACCGAATAAGTTCTGTATAAGATCATGTGACGCCATGCATGAGGCCGTCACGATCATTATATATATTGTCAGTAATTCGCTTCTGCCTAAGGCCCATCGCGGTGCAATACGCCTTACCGCAATGTTTGCAAGTGAGGCTAGAAATAATATAAAAATCGGCGTTATGAATAACGGCAAGCATGTGCCGTCTAGCGCAAACCATCTTACTTCTATAACCGTGATCCAGAGGTTATTTATAATTATAAGCGGAAGTGCGATCAGGATTGCGGCCGGTGTTATGCCGACGTCTTTGAGCTTACCTAGTGTCTTCACGCAGTGCGGACCTCCATTGGGTAAATCAATTTTACCAGGACAAGCTGATCTATGCAACAGCCGATAGATTACTCGCGACAAAAACGTATATACGACAGAGTCCATGAAGTCAATGCATAAAATGTATTTGTCTGCGGCTATGTGGATCGACTTTTGTTGACACTGTACATGCGCGGATGCTATAATATGCGTGCTAAAATCACGTGCCGAAGTGGCGGAATGGCAGACGCGCATGGTTCAGGACCATGTGGGGGCAACCTCGTGGGGGTTCAACTCCCCCCTTCGGCACCAATAAGTGTTATATCCCTCTTTACTGAACCTGCATAATATACACCTAGCCTAGCGTAATCTCCTGAGCAGCCACATAATTTGTGCGCACAGGGTTCGCACTTTATTCAGCTTCCCTTTCAAACAGCATTTTTTGCATTCTTCGCTTAGTGCTTTTGTGATTGATATGCGTCGTTACGTATCTATTGCCGTTTCGTCGAATCGCATGTAGAATTATGCAGCAAAATGAGGAGTGTGCTGCGTGGCGGAAAAACGCATGGCTGTGGTTGCGTCTGTCGTAATGTGTGGTGCTATGCGATATGCGGCAGACCGCTCTATTGCATTTGATGATGTGTCTTGTCTTTGCCCAAGAGTATCGGCTATTGAGGGGACTGTCGCATCAGGTATTGGTGGGGCTGCTGAATCGAAACACCTGAGATTTTGCGTAAAGCGGGCGAAGTCGTCTGATGGGTGGCATAAGGCAAGCGGCTATGTGATGCTGACAATGTATTTGCCCGACGACCAGAAGTCGCCCCATTTGGAATATGGCGACAGGCTTCGCATTAACGTTCATCCCTATATACCCTACGAACCAACCAACCCCGGTCAATTTTCATGGAAAGGCTATCTTGCGCGACACGGCATATATTGCTGTGCGTCCGTTCGCCACGGCTCGGATGTGACAGTTCTTTCCAAGAATAAATCTCACAGCATTGTTCGTGCAGCTCTTGCAGTAAAAAACTATCTTGTTTCGTCCATCTACCGCATACACTCGAAAGAAATAGCATCAGTGATGTCCGGCATTGTTCTTGGCACTTATGCCTATATTGACGATGACACGCTTATGAGCTTTACTCGAACGGGAACGATGCATGTTCTGGCGGCGTCCGGCTATAACTGTTTTGTTTTGCTGATTATTGCCACGCCGGTGTTGAGTTTGCTGCGCATTTTTCCGCGATATAGAGGCATTGCGTTAGTGCTGCTTATCGCGATGTATTTGCTAATGGTCGGGCCGGTTCCATCTATGCTGCGTGCGGCGGTAATGGCGGCGCTTGTTTTACTTGCAGCGACTTTCAAGCGAATTCCTGATTATAAGAACCTTTTCTACGTTGCAGCGTTTGTTGTTTTGTTGTTTGATCCGTCGAATTTATTTGATATTGGATTTCAACTGTCATTTCTTGCGGTCTGGGGCTTGATAATGGTTGCGCCGGTGATCGAAGCGCTGCTTGAGCGCACATCACTAAAGGGGGTAGGGCGATTTTTTCGATCTAAGCCGCATGAACAGTTGATGCCAAGAGCTATAAGATTCGCATCTTCATGGTTTACGCGAGAACTTGCATCGGTTGGAGTAGCTACGATTGCAGT
>JAEWSK010000170.1 GCA_023398345.1 Armatimonadota bacterium
GTACTTTTGCATGCCGTCGAGCTCGGCAAGCCAGTCATCGCGATGTACTTCGAGCAATTTTTCGATGGCCGAATTTGAAAGATCCAACCCATCGAGATTGAGCGACTCTTTGGCGGGCACGTAGCCAATTGGCGTTTCGACCGCGTCGACTTCACCTTTGCATCGTCTCAGAACCCAATCCAGCGCACGCAAATTGTCTCCGTAGCCCGGCCACAAGAAATTGCCGGACTCGTCCTGGCGGAACCAGTTGACATGAAATATCTTCGGCGGGTTTGGGATGCGCTTGCCCATATCCAACCAATGGCGGAAATACCGAGCCATGTTGTATCCGCAGAACGGTCTCATAGCCATTGGATCGCGCCGCACGACGCCCACTGTGCCGGTTGCGGCGGCAGTTGTCTCGCTCGCCATTGTTGCCCCGACGTATGTCCCATGCTGCCAGTTGAAAGACTCGTAGACCAGCGGCGCGAGTTTTGCACGTCTGCCGCCAAAAAGCATCGCCGATATAGGCACGCCCTGTGGGCTTTCCCATTGAGAAGAAATCACCGGGCACTGCGATGCCGGAGCCGTGAAACGAGCATTCGGGTTCGCGCCCTTTTCGCCATCACCCGGCGTCCAGGGTCTGCCGCGCCAGTCTATGCCGGTCGCGGGCGGATCCACGCCCATGCCCTCCCACCAAACGGTGTTCTCAGGCGTGAGCAGCACATTTGTATATATTGCGTTGCGCGCAACGGTCAGCATTGCATTTGGATTGGACTTCATTGAAGTGCCGGGCGCGACTCCAAAGAACCCGGCTTCCGGGTTGACCGCCCATAGCCGACCGTCCTCGCCGATGCGCAGCCAGGCGATATCGTCACCGACAGTCCAGACCTTATATCCCTTTATGGCATCCGGCGGAATAAGCATTGCAAGATTTGTCTTGCCGCATGCACTGGGGAATGCGGCCGTGATGTAGGTGATTTCCCCATCCGGGCTTTCCAGACCCAAAATGAGCATGTGCTCGGCCATCCAGCCTTCCTGCATGCCCAAATAACTGGCGATTCGCAGACTCAGGCATTTTTTGCCGAGAAGCACGTTGCCGCCGTAGCCGGAGCCGTAGCTCCAGATGGTGTTGTCTTCGGGAAATTGAAGTATAAATCGTCGCTCTAAATCCAGCTCGCCTTTGCTGTGGAGGCATTTGGTAAACTCTTCATCTTCGCCGAGCTCGTCAATTGCGACTTGGCCCATTCGGGTCATTATGCGCATGTTTAGCACAACGTAGATCGAGTCAGTCAGCTCAATGCCGAGCTTTCTAAACGGTGAGCCTGCAACGCCCATTATGAACGGTATGACATACATCGTCCGACCGCGCATGCATCCGTCAAACATTGCGCCGACTTTGGCATATGCCTCTTTGGGATCCATCCAGTTGTTGGTTGGACCTGCGTCGGCTTCAGTCCGAGTGCAGATGAACGTGAGGTGCTCCGTGCGAGCAACATCGTTTTCAGCGGTTCGATGCAGCACACAACCAGGAAGCTTATCTTGGTCGAGCAAATGAAATTCGCCCGTGGACAGAGCTTGTTCGGTCAATCGCTGTTTTTCTTCTTCGCTGCCGTCACACCAGACAACTTTGTCTGGCTTACACAGCGATGCCATTTCATCAACCCATTCCGCGGCTTTTTTGTGTCGCGCCATAGCCTACTCCCTCGCATGCAACTATCAATAGTTGGCAATAAATCCAACAGATCGGCGCGGACGCAAAAAAACAAAAAAACCGAACATCACCTGCTCTCGATAAGACAGATGGTATTCGGCCTTCAACTGGGTAATGCACGACATTCGGATGCTACAGTAAACCTAGACACCCAAACTTAATACACAAACCCGATATGAGACTGTCCTTGAGAGCCCTTAATCGCCGCGCCAAGCAGCCCGCAGGCCGCCATTTAAGTGATCGTGGACTTACTTCACATTTTACGGTCGAGCGCCGGGAATGTCAAGCGCTCGCCCACACTTATTTTTTTCAAAGCGTCATATTAGTAAATATAATTCTAGCGCAAAAACTCACTTTCGCGCTTTATTGCCATAGGATAATGCCCTGCTATAATAATATTGTGGTACACAGAGCAATAATAGCACTTGCGCTTTTGAGTCTGCTTGGCGCTCCCGTCTTTGCAGGCGAGGAGGCGTGCAGAATACGCATTTGTAACCAATCAGACGGACTGGTGCAAATCAGTTTGGACGGCGGAGCGAGTTTCAGCACGGTCGGACGGGTCAAGCACCCTGCAAACGCGCGAATCGTCGGTTTTGCGGCGGCCTCATACGTGCCACACGGAACAGTCGCAGCGACGGCAATACATGGTATACGCATAAAGACCGGCCAATATGCGCTCGGCATAGGCAAAGCTCAGCAAGCAATGCTCTTTAGTATCGAGCCGAGGGAGTTTTGGTCGATTCCACGCGGATATGGCGGTCATCAGCCTCGTTCGTCGGGCATATACACGGACATATATGCAGGCCATTCGATATTTCGCAACCAATCGCCATACGTCGGTAACGCAGTATATGTCGAGCGCGGCCATGCGCTTCAGGCGTTGCCGGAAGACTATACGCCCATCGTAGGTGAAGTGTTCGTCATAGTAGTTACGCGACCGGACAAGCCCATCGCCTCCATCGAGTTCGACAATAAGGCGCAAGGAAATGTGACTGTTCGCTATCCCGATGAATCCAGCGAAGTCATTGCGTCAGTCGACAGACCGGTAAAAGGCATCGGCAGGTATGACGG
>JAEWSK010000008.1 GCA_023398345.1 Armatimonadota bacterium
CTGAGACCGGCATACTGGCTTACCCAGAGTTCGAGACCAAGTAGGAGCAATGAGAGGAAAGCAATGATTAAGATTGAAGCCATTATCCGAACCAGTAAGCTTGATGAAGTTAAAGCCGCGCTGGATGCAGCAGGCGTGACGGGTATCACAGTGACTCATGTAATGGGAAGTGGGCGTCAGAGAGGACGCACGCAGCATTACAGAGGTCAGGAATATGTGATTAACCTATTGGATAAAATCAAGATCGAGACTGTTGTGCTCGACGAGAAAGTCGATGAGGTTATGAACATAGTCGCAGACGCAGCCGCCACTGGCGAAATTGGCGACGGTAAGATATTTGTCTACAAGGTAGACAATGCGATGCGCATCAGAACGCGCGAGAGCGGCGAAATCGCCGTAGCTTAATAACCCGGAATGGGCAGCGGGGGCATCCACGTCCCCGCTGCCGAAACACAGCAGCAACCTAAGTGTAATCCTCTTGAAATCTGCCGGAAACACATTTACCCGATACTAGTAACATACACTTTACATCAGGAGGCCAAGTGAGGATGAAGTTGAATAAGGTTGCCAGAGTATTATGCGCGACTGTGGGCATTGTGTTGCTGACGTGCGTGGCATGTATCGCTAATGCTGGGGCAAAAGTCGATGCCGGTGATACGGCGTGGGTTTTAACCAGCAGCGCGTTGGTGATGATTATGACCCCGGGGCTGGGACTGTTTTACGCCGGAATGGTGCGCAGAAAGAACGTGCTCGGCACGATTCTTCAGAGTTTTGTAATGGTCGGCGTAATTGGTGTCCTTTGGGTTCTTTATGGCTACAGCACTGCATTCGGCCAGGATCATTGGGGGCTTATCGGCTCACTTGACTGGATCGGGCTTAAAGGTGTCGGAATGGAACCAGCAAAAGCTCCATTTGATGCCCTCTATGGCTCGACAATACCGCAGGAAGCACATATGATTTTTCAGGCCATGTTTGCTATCATCACACCTGCTCTAATCAGTGGCGCAATAGCGGAGCGAATGCGATTTAAAGCGTTCATGATTTTTATGATTCTGTGGGCGACTTTTATTTACAATCCTGTTGCACATTGGGTGTGGGGCGTCGGCGGATGGCTTGGTAAACTCGGAGCTCTCGATTTTGCTGGTGGAACTGTAGTGCACATCTGTTCCGGTATCGCCGCGTTGTGCTGCGCATTGGTTTTAGGCAAGCGAAAAGGTTACGGCAGAGAGGAATACAAGCCTCATAATCTTACAATGACTTTAATAGGCACTGCACTGCTTTGGTTTGGTTGGTTTGGCTTTAACGCCGGAAGCGCATTGGGCGCCAATGGTCTTGCAGCAAACGCATTTGTAGTAACTAATACCGCTGCCGCGGCAGCAATGTTTTCTTGGGTGCTTATTGAGTGGCTGCATCGCGGAAAGCCGACTGCACTGGGCGCGGCTAGTGGAGCGGTTGCCGGTCTTGTGGCTATTACGCCCGCATCAGGGTTTGTTGGGCCTGCGGCATCGATTGCAATCGGCATCATCGTAAGCTTGTTGTGCTATGGAGCGATTATGCTCAAAGGCAAACTCGGTTATGATGATTCTCTGGACGTCTTTGGCGTTCATGGAGTAGGGGGAACTTGGGGCGCGATTGCTACGGGGCTGTTTGCAACCACGGCAATTAATGCGGCTGGGGCAAACGGACTCTTCCATGGTAATGCGGCCCTGCTTGGTAAACAATTGATTGCCATTGTTACTGTCGGAGCCTACTCTTTCATTGGAACGTTTATTTTACTCAAGCTGGTTGGGTGCATTACTCCATTGAGAATGGACAAGGACGATGAGGACACCGGATTGGACTTGAGTCAGCATGGTGAGATCGGTTATAGTCTATAAAATACGGGAGGATTAAGGCATATGATAAAAATTGAGGCTATTATTCGTCCAGGCAAATTGGATGATGTAAAAGAAGCCCTCGATGAGGTTGGGATCAAGGGAATAACCGTTACCAGTGTAATGGGAGCCGGTAAGCAGCGCGGCAGGACACAGTATTACAGGGGCCAGGAATATGTCGTGAATCTGCTCGACAAGACCAAAATCGAGGTTGTTGTATCAGACGACAAAGTCGAGAACGTAATTGATGCTATAACTAATTCGGCATTCACCGGTGAGATTGGTGATGGCAAGATATTCTTAAGCGAGGTCAAGGACTGCATCAGGATCCGCACCAGTGAGCGCGGAGAAATTGCTCTTTAGTCGTTTATTGACGATAGGAAATTGAAAGATTAGGGCATCAGCAATATGCTGATGCCCTAATTAATTCATTGCTCTAAACACTAGAAAAAATAACTTTATTTTTTATAGTATTGGCAGCAGTTTTTCAGTCTCGTATGGTGTCACCTGGATTCGATACTCATGCCACTCGTTCTTTTTCTTCCAGATGAAGCGTTCAAATGCGTGTTCGCCAAGAGTTTCGCGCACTAGTTCGCTGTTTTCAGTAGCAGCAATTGCCTCTCCCAAACTCCCCGGCAAACTCTCGATTCCTTTTTGCTTTCGTTCGTCATCCGTGAGTTCGTAAAGATTTTCGGTCATCTCAGGAGTTAGTTCATATTTCTTTTCGATCCCTTTTAGACCCGCCGCGAGCATCACAGCAAATGCCAAATACGGGTTGCAAGCAGGGTCGGGGCACCGCAGTTCCGCGCGTGTTGCAAGCTCTTTACCAGGCTTGTAAAGTGGCACGCGAACAAGGGCAGAGCGATTTCGCTGAGACCATGCAATATAGACCGGCGCTTCAAAACCGGGAACGAGTCGCTTATATGAATTGACCCACTGAGCAAGAATTGAAGAAATCTCTTTTGCATGCACCAACAGACCTGCGATATAGCTCTTTCCTACAGATGAAAGATGAGTAGGATCCTGTGCATCGAAAAATGCATTGTGGCTGCCCTTAAACAGTGACTGATGCGTGTGCATCCCACTGCCATTTTGTGAGAATATCGGCTTGGGCATGAACGTCGCATATACGCCATGCCTATAGGCTATTTCTTTAACAACAAGCCTGTAGGTCATCGCCGCATCAGCCATCGTCAGTGCATCATCATAGCGAAGGTCAATCTCATGCTGGCTCGGAGCGACTTCGTGGTGGCTGTATTCAACTTGTATGCCCATCTGCTTGAGAACCAGGATTGTATCGCGACGCAGTGACGTGGCAACATCCAGCGGTGTCAAGTCAAAATAACCGCCTTCGTCCAATGTTTCAGTGCCATGTTTATCTTTGAAGTAAAAATATTCAAGTTCAGGGCCGACGTAAAATGTGTATCCCATGTCGGCGGCCTTTTTCATTTGTCGCTTAAGTATATAGCGTGGATCGCCGACATAAGGCTCACCCTCCGGCGTAAGGACGTCGCAAAACATCTTTGCAACCGACTTATCCGATGGTCGCCAAGGTAGTAAAGTAAATGTGGACGGATCCGGCATAGCGATCATATCGCTTTCCTGGATGTCTTGATA
>JAEWSK010000067.1 GCA_023398345.1 Armatimonadota bacterium
AAGTTTCCTTCCATGTTAGCATGGATGCATACCGGTGCAGTATGCCGACAGTTTCCTGGTCTTGCAGACCGTCTGCCAGCGTGGCAGCTGCACCTAACGCTCACTGAGTTCGAACAGTCGAAAGGGACCTGGATCCCGAATCTGGAAGGACGAACCGAAGCAGCGAGAATACCTTGGAGGGGGAGTATGTCTGGATGGGTTGGAATCGATGTCTCCAAAGAGACTCTAGAAGTGCATTTTCGGCCAAGTGACAAGGATATGTGCGTGGACAATACGCAGGAAGGTCTAGGCAAGCTTATTGCGCAGATGAAAACGCTTGAGCCAGAGCTTGTAGTGTTGGAAGCCACGGGCAAGCTCGAAAGATTGGCTATGTGCATGCTTGCAGAGGCAGGATTCAGCGTAGCTCGCATAAATCCACGGCAAGCGCGCAGCTTCGCTCGTGCCATCGGACGCTCGGCAAAAACAGACAAGATAGACGCGCAGTTGCTGGCTCACTATGCCGAGGCTGTCAATCCGCCGCCGCGAAGACTCGGTGAAGCGGAGTCATCGGAACTCAACGATCTGCTCAATCGCCGCAGCCAAGTAGTGGAGATGATTTGTATTGAAAAGAATCGGCTAGCGCAGATGAGCCAGTCTGTCAGAGTGCACATAGAGGCTCACATAGCCTGGCTTGAAAACGAGAAGATAATCGTCGACCGAGAGTTGGCGGAGTCCATCGAGGCTAGCAGCGTCTGGAAAGAGCTTGATGAACTATACCAAAGCTGCGTTGGCGTCGGGCCTGTTGTATCGGCAACTCTTATAGTGGCTCTTCCCGAACTTGGCAAGCTAGACGGCAAGCAGATAGCAGCTCTGGCAGGCCTTGCGCCAATGAATCGCGATAGCGGCGTATTCAGGGGCAAAAGACGGATCACGGGCGGTCGTACCGGAGTAAGGCGGATGCTGTATATGGCTGCGGTTGCGGCAGCGCGCTTCAACCCAGCGATACGCGACTTCTACCAGCGTCTGGTAGCGGCGGGCAAGACCAAGAAAGTGGCACTGATTGCAGCAGCTCGCAAGTTGCTTGTGATCCTCAATGCCATGGCACGAACCAAGCAAACTTGGAGGTCAACGACTGCACTTAGTAACACCTGAATAGCGCCATTGACAACACAGTCGCTTGCAGAGTCACCAGACAGAGTCTCTGGTGGGGATTGGGGCAAAGTCCCAGAATAGTTTTTTTGTAAATTTGACACGCATCGCGTAATATAAAATCCGTTGACAGCCACAACTCCATGCTCTATAATTACCGAAATTGCAGAGTCGCCTTTAAGCTAGCCCCGTGAGGCTGGTAAGGCTGAATCTATAAAGTTACGCACATCTCGATCGCGTGCAGATTCGAGCCTTCTTGCCATATCACGGGCAGGGAGGCTTTTTGTTTGGTCAATATTCGACATTTCCAACCCGACCGGAGGTCGTTTTATGGCAAATGACACCACGAAAGTAATGGACGAATGCGAGATACGGCGGGCGCTAAAACGCATTGCGCACGAGATTGTCGAGCGCAATAAGGGCGCGGAAAATCTCGTAATTATCGGAGTCCAAAGTCGCGGCGTGCCGATGGCCAAAAGACTCGCAAAACTGATATCGGAGATTGAAGGTGTCAATACACCAATCGGCAGTCTCAATACCGCGCTTTATCGAGATGACTACGCAACTCGTTCCGCTCGCACGGTCAGCGCCAGCGATATACCGTTCGACGTTGCCGATAAGAACGTAATTCTCGTAGACGAGGTACTTTTTACCGGACGAACGACCCGTGCCGCACTGGATGCGATTATGGATTTGGGCAGACCCGCTGTTATACAACTTGCAGTGCTGATAGATCGCGGGCACAGAGAGCTGCCTATTCGCGCGGATTACGTCGGAAAAAATCTCCCGACTGCGCTTAGAGAAATTGTTGAAGTTCACTGGGTCGAAACAAAGGGCCAAGACGCAGTAATGATAACGAAGTAGAGGACTGCCATGCAGCTACAACGTAAAGACATACTCGGTTTGCAAGACATGACCTCAGCAGAGATCGAGCTAATTATGGAAACGGCTCTCTCGCACAAAGAGATACTATCGCGGCCCATCAAGAAGGTGCCGATATTGCGAGGAAAGTCGATCTGCACGCTTTTTTATGAAAACTCGACACGCACACGCACCAGCTTTGAGCTTGCCGCAAAGATTATGAGCGCGGACACAACCAGCATATCTGTTGCCGGCTCGGCAATTAACAAAGGTGAATCGTTTAAAGATACGCTGCTCACGCTCGAAGCGATGGGAGTCGATCTATTTGTAATCCGCCACGGCGCAAGCGGCTCACCCCATTTTGCAGCACAGACAGTAAGCTCGCATGTAATAAACGCAGGCGACGGTATGCATGAACACCCGACGCAGGGTCTGCTGGACATGCTCACAATTTTGGAAAACAAACACAGTTTTGAGGGCAAAAAGATCGTCATTGTCGGCGATATACTCCACAGCCGGGTGGCTCGATCGAATATGTGGGGCCTAAGCAAGATGGGCGCAGAAGTTCGACTATGTGGGCCGGCCACGCTGCTGCCAGCCGAAATCGACAAACTGCCGGTTAAGGTTTTCACCAACCTCGACGAAGCTCTTGAAGGCGCGGATGTCGTAAACATACTTCGCATTCAATTGGAGCGAATGGACAGAGGGTTCTTTCCCAGCATT
>JAEWSK010000137.1 GCA_023398345.1 Armatimonadota bacterium
CTTGTTGCGGTCGTAAATGCACCCTCGGGTCGCATATAGCGTGTTCGTCCGAAACCGGATCAGCTTGCTCCAGCTTACGAACTCGGCTCGATTAATTACTTGCACATAAAACAGCCGCCCGGCAATGGCGACGTACAAACACAAGATTATGACGAAGAGCACAAATGTCCGTTTTTTGACTAATCCTTTGTGCCCTGTAGCCACGTCAACAACCTATCTGCTTGCAACTGTCTGGGGCTGATCCAGATAATCGTAATTCTCAGCGCGAACCATGCCCATTTTTATAGCGCCGGCCTTGATGCGATCATAGCTTGTATAGCGGTCGGCAAGCACTTTCAGGCGCTGGTTCTCTACTCTTTGCTTCCAACACAAAACTTCGTAATCACTCTTTGAGTAGCCGGTCGTTGCAAGCGTCGCGTAGACGGTGGCGTAGACAAACGGCAGGCATAGTCCTGCAAAAAACAACAGCGAAACCATAGTGGCGCGCCAAACTTTTGTTTTCATTCGACGCTTGGCATGTACGCGCGCTGGCCTCTTCCGCTCCACATGAGCAGATTTGGCTTTGGCAGAAGTTTCTACACGTGCGACAGCAGTAGCAGCCATTTTCCCCACCCCGTTCGGAGACCGTAGGTTAAAAGTTTGAGATTAGTTTCTCAACTTAAAAACCTCAGCGCTCCGTTACTTTTATTGCCGCGCGAAGTTTTGCGCTCCGACTCCGCGGATTACTTTCAATTTCCTCAGCGCTCGGCGTTATCGGCTTTGAAGTAAGCACTTTGACCAGCTTCTTAGCGCCGCACACACACACAGGCATTCTCCCCGAGCATTGGCATCGGCCGCTCAAACGTCGAAAGATCGTCTTTGCGATCCTATCTTCTAACGAATGAAAAGATATTGTCGCGATAATCCCGCCGACTTTCAGCGCATCCACCGCCGCCGGAATCGCCGCTTCAATGGCCTCCAACTCGGCGTTCGCCTCAATGCGAATTGCTTGAAACGTGCGGGTCGCCGGATGGATGTCTTGCCATCGGCCACCACCGGGTATTGCGGATATTATGATCCGCGCAAGCTCGGATGTGGTGCATATCGGCTTGTTGGCGCGCTGCTCGACTATGGCCTTTGCAATCCGCCGTCCATAGCGTTCCTCGCCATAGTCAAATATCAATCGAGCCAGATCGGACTCGCAATACTCATTGACTATTTGCGCCGCGCTTCGGGCATCCGTGCCCATTCGCATGTCCAACGCTTCATCGCGGGAAAACGTAAAGCCCCTTGCGGTGTCGAGTTGGTGTGATGAAACACCAAAGTCAAACAGCGCGCCGTCAAGCTCCGATATGCCCTGAGTGTCAAGGATCGATTTTAAATCGCGGAAGTTCGCTTCCACGAAAATCTTTTTGCATTCAAAATCGGCCAACCGTCGCCGGGTATGTTCAATTGCTTCGCGATCCCGGTCTATGCCGATCAAAGTTCCATTTGGCCCAATGCGTTTTAGCAGCTCAATTGAATGGCCACCGCCGCCAAGCGTCGCATCGAGATAAACACCGCCCTGCTTCGGTTGCAGCAGCGCGATGGTCTCATTAAGCAGGACCGGACAGTGATACTCCGGCATCGCCCTCTCCCGGCACACATGGCACGGTCGGCCCAAGCAGTGCCTGACCGGATTGAATCAGGTGCTCGACCTGCCCATTGCCGGCTTCGTATTTTTCAAGCGCCTCGGCAGACCACAAAGCTATATAGTTGCCGCAGCCGCAAATCACAACTTCGTTATCAATTCCGGCATAGCGCCGGTGCTCGGGACTGAGCTGCACACGGTTTTGTTTGTCCGTGACGGCTTCGGTAAGACCCGAGAAAAAGTGGTAGTGCAGCCGGGCAATTTCGGGGTTTAGGAGCTGAGCGAGTTTGCTTCCTTTAAACTCAAGCTCCTTTTTGACGTCGTGAATCCACTCGTCCGTAAAAACCCACAAGCAGCCGAGGCCCTTGGTTAAATAAAACCGCATGCCGAGGCTGTTGCGCAGCTCTTGAGGCATAACAAACCTGCCTGCCGTGTCCAGGTTGTGCCTGTATGTTCCGGTGTACACTGCTGCCTACCCTCCGCCCAATTTCCAGTCAGTTTCCATAAAATAACTATTGGACAGCTAGTCAATTTCTTTAGATACGCCAAATAACTTATTCAATACCAATTAGTTACTATAAACTTACTACCCTGAGCGGTATTGAGAGTATACAGTCGAGTCCGGGATGTGTCAATGGGTGTGGGGAAGATTTTTATAACTTTTTTCATAAAAGGCAATTACTGGACGAATAGTGACGAACATGCGTTCGTTTTGCGCGTTCAGGCGAGCTTCTAAATGGTGTTGACGCAATTTGTTGGTGACTTGTTGGGGAATTACAGGCACTGGGTCGGAATCTTGAGGGGCCTGAAGACCCCTCAAGATCAAATTATCTACTTTTGGACTTAAAACTTTACTTGGCCTTTGATTGAAGCTCTTTTAGAGTCTTTTCCAATGATTTCATTTGCACGCCGTATTCGGCCCAATCGCCTGATTTTAGCGCGGACTGAGCACTTGAGTAATAAGAATTTGCCTGACGGACAAGCGCTGCCACGTCTGCGCCCGCCACAACAATCGGCTTCGCGCCGGGCTGTGGTTTGGCTCCTTCTTTGCCATGAGCACTCACAGCAGCGGTGGTTTGCGCAGGCATTGTGATTGCTTGACCGGTGAGGGCCGATAGCGCATCGTTCAATGTCGGGGCCATCGCCGCACGATCGCCAAGCGCCACTATCACTCGTTTGATCTCAGGTATCTCCGTACCTGCGACCCGCGAGCTGAGATATACGGGCATTACATATAGGAATGAGGACTCGACCGGAATTACAAGCAAATTCCCGGTCTCAACAGACGAACCCTCTTTGTTCCAAAGCGTCAGTTGGGAGGATATGGTCGGGTCCTGGCTGGCAAAAGTTGCCACCTGCTGCGGGCCGTTCACGTTCTTGGCCGGAAGCTGGTAAAGCACCAATCGGCCATAGTCGTGCCGGTCGCACTTCGCGCACATCCATGCGACCATGTTTTTACGCGCACCGGAGTGGACATACGGCGTCATAAGAATAAACTCTTCTGAGGCGCTGTTGGGCAGCTTCATTATGACATAGTAAGGCTCCATATACGGCGCGTCTTCGCCCATTGACGAACCGCCGGTCAGATTGGCCGCGCGAGGGATTTCCCACAAATCGCTGTTGCCGTAAAAGTCCTGGGGCCTATTGGCATCATAATGGTAACGTGTGTAAATTAAGCTCTGCACTCGAAATAGATCTTCAGGATAGCGCACGTGTTCTCTAAGTTCCTTGGGCATCTCGGAAATCGGCTTGAATATGCCGGGGAACATCTTTGCATACGTGTGAATAATTGGGTCGCGCAGAGGCTTTTCAATTATGTAGGCATCGACTTTGCCCGTGTAGGCGTCAACGACGGTCTTTACTGAATTGCGAATATAATTGATTTCGGTATTCCAAGGCGCGGTGTATTTTGAGTAGGGATATGCGTTGGTCATTGTATAGCCGTCGCGCATCCAATAGAGCTTGCCTTTTACCGTGACCAAATAGGGATCGCTGTCGAATGTAATAAAAGGCAAAAGTGTGTTGACACGTTCGGTTATCTCTCTGCGCATCAACACGCGGCTGTCCGGACGGATATTTTCGTTTAGCAGCAAGTTGACATCGCCGAACCTAATCGACAAAAGCAGCTTGCGCCAGAATCCTCCAACGCGAATGCCGGCGTCGCCTTTATATTTTGAAGTCACATTGCCGCCGCTGCCGGCCGGGTAATCGTACTCTTCCGCGCTGGTCTTTACAAAAACAGGATTATTTGTAGTTTCGCCAAAATAGACGCCCATCTGCTCGATGGGAATGTCCACAGTTGCGCGCGGAGGGATTCCCTGAACGAAGAAAAGCGGCCTGCCTTGCGCGTCGATCTCATTGACCGGATTTATGCAGTAGGCATAGCCGTGAGTGTATTTTAAATTTAAATTGATCCATGTCTTGGCGTTATCGGGCAGCGCATCTTGAGAAAGCTCCCTCGCGCCAAGCCACACCTGACGATAGCGCTTCTCGCCGGTATTGCGATCCGTGAGCCAGTATCGGTCTACATCTACGTCTTGAAAATGGTAATACTGCTGTACGGTCTGAAGCTGATTATACTGCGCCTGCAGTTGGCTCTTGCCCCACAGTCGTATGTTTTCTATGCTGGATTGGTTAGCCTCGATCTGTTGGGCCGACAAATCACTTTCTGCGGCAAACGCCCTCGAAACGACTTCGGTCAGACCGTAGGCTTCCTGCGTAGCCGCAATCGCACGCTTTATATACGGCGACTGATCTTCTTGCTCATTAGGCTGCACACTATAGCGCTGAACAAGCGAAGGATACATATAACCAGCAACTATCGACAATCCAAACAGCCCGACAAATGCAACAAGCACTTGACCCGTTCCACGGCGCCGAATTCCGCCGAGCACTATCACGCCGCCGATAATTGCCGCCACAAACAGTATCCACAGCACGGGCATGTTTGCGTTGACCTCGGTATAGCCGGCTCCATCAAACAAGCTCCCTCTGGAAAACAGCAGGTTATACATTGCCAGTCTGTAGCCGCATGCCTTAAGAAAGAACATTGCCGCGATAAGCGTAAAGATGTGCGTCTTAACCTTGGGCGCAAAATGGACGTTGTTGCCAAAAACCTCGACCGCTTCATCGGCATAATGAAGGGCAATCGCCGCTATTGTAGATGTGACAAGCGCGAAAAACAGCCAATGGTAAAAATAACTCAGCAGCGGCAGTTTAAACACGTAAAACCCAATATCGTTGCCAAATACGGGGTCTTTGGATGCAAACGGAGTGGCATGAATATACATCAGCCATTCATTCCAGTGAGTTGCGGCCTCCAAGCCGACCAGCACTGAAACTACCACGCTGCCTACAAAAAGAAGAATTCCTATTCCTCTTCTAGCCAACCGCCCAAGCCGCGCTAAAAGCTGCTGCTCGAAGTCGATTGGAGGAACCGGAGGCGCTATGCGGCGGGCGTACCACAAATTGCCGTATATTATTGCAAAGAACAATATGCCAAATACAAGGCCCACTTCTATTTGTGTGAGTAGCCTAGTTGTAAATACGCGCTCAAAGCCGAGGTCTTTGAACCACAGCCAGTCCGTGTAAAGCGCGACGAGCCCACTGCCGAACAATATCAACAGCGCAAAAATGGCCACTATAATCGGCCCGATATAACGTCGGATGTAACTCATATCCAATGCTCCTTAAAACCGTGGTTCGGCTTCACAACCAAAGCGCCTGCTCCCTATAGCTATCGCGGGATTATATCATTTACCCATAGCTTCGGCAAGTCGCTTGTGCATGTCGAAATTTGCACTTTGAAGATTTAATATTCACGCTCCCATGCCAATTTGTAATAAGACTCAAGATAGATTGCAATGAATCCGATAATCCATATGAACGCTGAAGGAGGCTGTCGGCAGGATGCAAGCTGTTATACTCGCAGGCGGAAATTCAACACGATTACACTGCGCCTCATCGCACATCCCCAAGCCCCTGATGCCGTTTTTCGACCGCCCGGTCGTCGAATACGCAATCAGGCTTCTGGCAAAGCATGACATACGCGACATAATCATCGCAACATCGTATGCTGCGACAGATATTTTGCAC